>CAZKNE010000198.1:0-4131 GCA_964554005.1 uncultured bacterium
GCTTCCTGAAGCCCTGCATCGTCTCAGATACCTTGCCGCCTCTTTCCACGACCTCCTCAAAGGCCTCAGCCGCCTCCAGATCCCAAGTCCAAGTATCCTTGAACGCCTTGATCTGCGCAGGCGACCGCGTCCCGTTTCTCTCCGCAAAGAGCACGTTGTAGTTCTGGTCGCTCTTGAAGGGAGGATCGAGATAAATCAAGTCAACCGACTCATCCTTGACGTGCAGCCGTAAAACCTCAAGGTTGTCGCCATAATAGAGCACGTTCTTATCCTGCATCGCGAAGGCCCCTATCTCCTCAGCACTCTGGCTGGTTCCGGCTCGCTACTACTTGCACACCGGCAGTTTCTCCCAGCGGGCGAAGCAGCGCTCTAACAGGCGCGCCGTCAGGCACATCAAGCTTTAGCGGCAGGCACAAAAGCTCATAGCCGCCAGGGGCAACCTGCGAGAGGTCAAGACCCTCCAGAATCAACACCTGATTCGCCAAGAGAACCTCGTGCGTCTCAACACCTAACGGCCCCATCTGCCCAATCGAGAGATAGTCAATCCCAACGAGCGAGGCGCCGAGCTCGACAAGGAACCTCGCACCGTCCGGTGTCAAATAGACGTAATTGAAGTCAAAATCGGTGACGGAAAGGAGCGCCGAATTCTTAGTCTTAAGCAAAACTCGCCTCACATATAATATCTCCTGCTCGCGAAGAAAGCCGGCGTCGATGGATTGCTCACACTGGGTGCAGTCAACAACGGCGCATTCCCCGATGAGAGGCTCGAGGCTGACCTCCGCAAGCGTGAGACCGCCCCTAATGATATGCGCCGGGGCATCGAGATGTGTCCCCGCGTGGCTACCCATGCAGAACCTGTGAACAAGGGCGCCATCATCCTTGCTTGCGCCTTTGGCCGTTTCAATCTCGATGGCTGGGTCGCCTGGGAAGACTATCGTCCGGGGCGAGAGAGGCAAGGAGATGTCCAATAGCGGAACTTGAGAGTTACTCTTCGGCGGCACTCTTGGGCGTTTTTCCTCTTTTGTTACGGGTTCTTGGCGAGGCGATCTTGAGCCTGTGGTCATCCGCCCTAATCTCGACTAGGTCGCACATCTCGTAGAGCCTTGAGCGAAGTCGAATGCCTATCCTGTCCTCGAGCGTCTGCGCGGCTCTAGTAAGGCTGCTCTTCTTGCCTCGCGCATCGAGGTAGTTGGTCGTAATGATCATCATCTTCTTGTTGTTGTAACGATAGTTGATGATAAAGCCGAGCCTGTCTCGCACCCACTCACTGACGTGCTCAGCCCCAAGATCGTCCAGAACCACCACCTCCGTCTCAAGAACGGGTTGTAGTATGTCGCTTTCGGAAGGTCCGCCCTTGGGGTCCGAGTAGGTCTCCTTGATCTCATCAAGCAGGGTGCGGAAATCCACGAACAGGCATGGGACGCTCTTGGAGATGATGTCCTTTATTATCCCCACCGCGAGGTGCGTTTTGCCAACGCCGCTGCCGCCCATGAAAAGCAGGCCATCGCGCCGTGCCGGATACGCTTTGACCAGGTCCATTGCGATGTCCCTGGCCCGCAGCAGGCTCGTGTTGTTGCCCACCTCGAACCCCAGCAGACTACAGTGAGAGTAACGCTCGGGGATATTGGCCTGAGCAAGCAGGATGTCCTGTCTCAGGCTCTCATAGCAGTCGCACCTGAAGGCCTCGTCGCCCTCTATCACCCAGCCAGTATCGTTGCAGCGCTCGCAGCGGGGACCGTCATCCTCAAGACCTTCGTCCATGATCAACCCCTCTCACCTAGTCGCTCTTGATCACCTTCGGGACACGGAAGTAGTCGCTCTGACGGTCCGGCGCCATCGCCAATGCCGCCTCCTGAGTAATGCCAGGCTGACACTCGTCCTCCCGGAAGACGTTCGTCAAATCCTGCGTGTGCGCAGTCGGAGGCACGTTCGCCAGGTCCAGCTCGCTAAGCTTCTCAACATAGCCGATTATGCGGAGAAGCTGCCGACTGAACGTCTCCTTCTCCATCTCGCCAAGCTCGATGCCAGAAAGCCTCGCGAGGTATTCGACCTGCTCCCTGTCGATCTGCATCCCTTCAGTTCACCGTTAGATATGGATACACGGCGCTCGAGTTACCGGACTTATCAAACGCCACGACCTCCAGCGTCATGTTACCACCCGGAAGCCCGCCCGGCACAGCTATCTGGAACGTGTAGATGCCGTCCCCTGCGAAATCGTCCCCGTCAACGCCACCGTCGTTGAAGTATAGACCTATCGGAACGCCGCCCTCAAGGAACAGCTCCACCCGGTCGATGTCCGATGGGCCATTGGGGTCAGAAACCAACACAATCATCTTCAGAATACTGCCCGGCACCACGGATTCGAAGCCCCAGAATCCGCCGCCCATTATGATCGGCGCCCCGTCGGCCGTAGCGGCCGGCTGCCAGAGGTCAACGTTCATCTGCGAGGCCTCACTCGGCAATGCAAGTGGCCCAGAAAGCATGTTCAGATAGGGCCACGCGGGGCTCTGATTGCCCTCTGCGTCCGTTGCCACGAGCTCCACACAATACAGCGCGGGGCCTATCTCGCCCGGCCCCATCTGCTGAAGACACGTGAAGATGCCATCGCCAGGGAAATCGTCCGGCTCAATGCCATCGTCTGTCAGGAAAATGCCCAACGGAATGCCACCATAATACGCCTCGACCGTCTGCACATCCGACAGACCATCAGCGTCAACAACGAAAGCCTGCATCCCGAACTCGAACCCCGTCGCGGAATTGACGCTGGCGTCAAGGTAGCCAGCCGCATAGATGTGCGGTGGGAACGATGGCCCAGCAGAAGGTGTAAACTTAAGCACATAAGAATCCCGTTGAGGTATTGCCACGTAGTTGTCGTAGCTCTGAACCTGCTGCCACGTGCCGCCAACCTTCTTGCTCACATCAATTCCTAACGTAACAAACTGCTTGACACCAACTACGTCCTCGTTAGAAAAAACGATATAATAAGTCTGAGACGGCGCCTCCACGCTCAGGCTGTCACCGGGAGAATCCGCACGCCACTCGTATGCCTCAAAGCCGCGTCCGTCCTGATACTTATCAAACTCATCAGGGCTGACAATGAAGAAATCCACGTTGCCGGCGTTCTCCTTGTTCCCAAAAGTCGTCCCGCCAACGCTGTACATCATCTCAAACTCCACGTTGTAGGAGATGTCTAGCTTATACTCGTGATCGCCACCAGGTAGCTGAGCGTTCTCGATCGGCGGCAGCTGCGGCATCTGGCCATCCTCGATCGTCCACGTGTGGGAATACTCCTCACCCGCCACGCTGCCGGTTAAGACCTGCGATTCGCCAACCTGGCCTATTCGGCTCCTGACGCTCATCCAGAAATCCCTGTTGTTCCCCAGGTCCATCACGACCTCTCCGGTCGAATCAGTATATGCCGTTATCGCCGTGTACAACGGGTTCTCGGGCTTGTTATAAAACGGCACGCGAACCGTTATCTGCGCACCGTCCACCGGGTTGTGGTTCACATCCTCAACCCTCGCATGGAACGTACAGACCTCGCTGAACCGCGCTGTCGCGTTTACGGGGTATGTGTCGCCCCTGTCCTGCATGATCGCGGAGAGGTCCTTGCTTCCCCCGAAGTCCTTGTCAGCGAGAATGCCCTGCTTCGCAACAGATGTGTGATTGCCGTTCCAGTCAACCTGATAGCCGTGCCAATCGCCCTCCCAGAACTCGTTGGACACGTGGTCCCAAGTGTGATTGTTGACGCCAGCGCACGGCAAGAGGCACGTCCTGGCCGCCGCGTTCATAAGGTCCTGAATCTCGCCGCAGTTGCCGTTGTGCTCAAAGCAAATCTGATTCGCCTGTATCGGCCGATTGGCTCTCGCCCTAAACGGTAGAAGCCGAGAAACCCAGTTGCCGATGACATCCACCGCCATGCTATCAGGCTCAAATGGCCTGAAACTCGGCAGCGATGCGTCAACCACGCTGTCGTCCCAAACGTAACTCGCGTTGCCAACCACATCTTTAAGTATCGGGTAGTGCCCTATCGCAACATCATTGGTCTCCTCCGGCACGTAACCAAGCCCAAAGGGCAAGTCCAGATCGCCCCACGCGGCCGAAGCATCGCAAGCACCGTTGAACTCAAAC
>CAZKNE010000198.1:4141-4785 GCA_964554005.1 uncultured bacterium
TTACGTAGTGGTTACTCAGCCAGCTCCGCATCTGTGTGACGACGTTCTCGGCAGCGAGCGCCTCGTAAAACGCCCTGCTCTGATGCGAGGCGATGATCACCTTGCTACAACGACTCCAGAACCTGATTATAAAATCACCGGAGGTAAACTTCTCATAAGGGATGTTATTCCTATTCAGAACATCCTCGATCGGGCCAACTATGTTCGCATCGCCAGTGTCGTCAACTATCCCAACCCAATCGCTCGGAACCAACAGCTCGCCCGTGATGCCGCCCGAACGCATCACAATGTTCTCCAAAAGTTTCCTATGACCCGCAGAATAGGCGCGCTCGACATCCATCGTCGTAACGACCACGCGGGACATGCTCCAAGGATATTCGCACAAAACAGGCTTCTCAGAGTCAGAACCGCTCATCATAATGGCCGCGCGGTATCCCTTGTAGCCGTTAGTCAGGTAACCTGTTGCTGAAGGCCCCCACCCATCAATGTCCCCATCCACTATCCAATTAGGACTCTTGTTCAAATAGTAGTTTGTGTAGTCATATTCCTCGGATGGATTGTAGAACAGGTATTCCCGCCACAGGTAGCCGTATGTGCTGGTCCTATCAGTAATCACAGGACTCATCGAGGGGGTCTCGTCTCCG
>CAZKNE010000199.1:0-4724 GCA_964554005.1 uncultured bacterium
CCACTCCCCTATTTTATCTTACAACCTGTACCAAGAATGTGACGCTGCCACCACAAATTGTCAAGTGGTTTTGTGACTGAAGCTAACATCAAAAGCGCAATTGTGAGCGCCGATGAGTTCAGGCGTATTGGCTAAGCCACAGGGCCTCTATTGCTCGATGGCATGCGGGTGCTGCCCGGGGCGTTCATAAGGCTCGACGTGGACGATGACATCCACAATGCCAAGCTTATCCTTTGATCTGAGTCGCCATTTGACAGCCGAGCCTATTGCGTGCCCCTCTCTGACCGTAATGTCGGCGTCAACAAGCACGTGCAGGTCAACCAGGAGGCCCGGTCCGACATACCGAGAGCGAATTGCATGGACATCTCGGACCCCCTCCACTTGCAGGGACGTCGCCAGAATTTGGTCATACACGTCTTTTGATGCTGCTGTGTCCACCAGCTGCTTTAGGTTCGGCCGCAGGATTTTCCACGCGACGTTGAGAATGAAGAGCGAGACCACAATAGCGGCGACACGGTCAAGGAAAGCCCATTGAGGCGCGACCATGATGATCGTAAGCGCCGCTGCCGCGGGAATCGAGCTCAGGGCGTCAGACCGGTGGTGCCATGCGTTTGCTATAACTGCTGGCGAGGCCGTTCTCTTGCCGACTGCGATCGTCCAGCGGTATAGAATCTCCTTTGAGATTATTGACGCAACAAGTGCGAAAAGAGCCAAAGGGCTGGGTGCTGGCAGTCGATGGCCTGAGCCCATGAGCATCCTCGCGGCATTGCCGATAAGTCCAAGTCCGACGACGGCAAGCGAAACGCCGATTAGGCTAGCTATGGCCGTCTCGATTTTCCGATGCCCGTAGGGATGGGACTCGTCGGGCGGCTTTGCCCAGTAGCGCACGCCCACGAGTATCGCCACGTCGGTGGAACAGTCGGAGAGGCTGTGTATCCCATCGGCGAACGTTGCCTGGCTGTTGCCGAACAATCCGATTGCTAGCTTCGAGGCGCTCAGGGCAAGGTTGACGACAAGCCCTATCCAAGTGATCCGCCTGACGTCGCCGAATTGACCGTGGTCGGACATAGGACCGTGCGACAAGTGCAGCCTCCATTTGAACCTTTTCTCATTGCTTTGCAGCGGAGCAAGCCACTCCTAAAACCTGCCCCGGTCAACGAAGACAATGTGCATCTAATATGCCCTGCCACTGAGCCATTGCCAATAACTGGGACGCGCTTGGGACACTGCCTCGGTTGGGAGCTCTTGCCTCGAGCGACAGAATGTTGGGCTGACCATCAGCCGAGACGAGAAGCCGCGCCCCGTTGAGTGGAAGTAATAGACAATGAGCTATGTCAGCAGGCTTGCTGGGGCCGTTGACCGCCAGGTAGGCCAAGCTTTCTGACAAGGCATCTAAGAGGGACAACCATGGCGACCCTATTGCGACGGACACCCATGTTTCAACGCGTATGCAACATCAGGTCTTGCACCACGCCTAGCATATAGCCCACACACAGACTGAGGGGATATTGGGTGGAGCATTCACCCCACCCGAAGAACTCATGAAATAAGTGCCTCTATCTCCTTGACCGAAAGGATCTTGCCCTGCGACTTCACCTCCCCATTGATAGCCAGCGCCGGCGTCATCGTTACTCCAAAGTCGGCGATGCGTGTTACGTCGGTGATCTCCTCCATTACGAACTGTATCTGAGCCGATCGTGCCGCGGTTTTTGTGTTCTGAGCGAGCTTCTCAGACTCCCGGCACTTGGCACCCAGAATCTGCAACCTTTTCACTATATGCCTCCTATGTAAGAGTGTGAAAGACCGTTCCTTAATTTATATTGCATCAACATACTATAATAATCGGCCCCAAGATGACTATTTTATTGTCGAGCGTCATTTGGTGGCGGAATAGATGAGATAGACCCCACCAAACAGCACTAGGACGCCGCACACCTTTTTGAGGACCTCGGAGCCTTTGGACCTTTCGTTCCAGTTCAGGTATCGCTGGACAACCTCAGTGCTCGTTCCCGCGACAACTATCACGGAGCAGTGGCCCAGGCCGTACATCAGAAGGAGAAGAACACCATACAGCATGTTGGCAGAGGCCAACTTGAAGGCAATAGCCAACATCGGCGCCATATAGGCGAACGTGCATGGACCAAGGGCGACCCCGAAGACCAGCCCCAGAATGAATGCACCCAAAGGGCCCTTCTGTTTCATCTTGACTTGCCCGGGGCCCGACCAGGGCATCGGAATGACGCCGAGCAGATGCAGGCCGACAGCGAAGAATATGACCGCCACGAAGTAGTTGCCGAACCGACCCAGGTCGCCCATCACCCGCCCCGCCGCGCCAGTGATCCCTCCGATCGCAGCGATGGTGATGAGTATGCCCACCGCGAATAACGTGGAGATGTAAAATGCCCGTTTGGTGGAGGTCCTGCCCTGCTGACCGATGAACCCAACGATCAGCGGGATGCTGGCGAGGTGGCACGGGCTAAGAAGGATGCTGAGGACACCCCATAAAAACGCGGCAGAAAGTCCCACAACGGGCGTCCCCTCAACCCAGTAGGACAAATGAGTGAAAACGCTCTCCACAGCCATTCCTCCGTTACGTTACAGGCGAGGCCGTCTCCACACGAAGACTGCGTCGCTCATTTGGGTAGAGAGTAAGTCGGTGCTTTGCACTTCTTCTGTCAGTCAAATTCGATCCCCAGTTCCCTCCACTTCTTGAGAATCTCATCCTTGGCAAAGAAGCCCTGGTGTCGATACAGCTCCTTCCCAGCCGCGTCGTAGAATATCTGCGTCGGGATCACTCGTATTCCGTAGCGCCTCGCCTCGGCCCTGTTCTCCCAGACGTCGATGACGATCACGTCGAACTTCCCCTTATACTCTTTCCGCAGCTCCTCGAGTATTGGCACCATCATCTTGCACGGGATACATTTCCCCGCGCCCAGGTCAACCAGTCGCGGTAGGTGCTTAACGGGACCTGGTGCGGCCGCGCTGCCGCTTTTGTCGATGCCTGATGCTTCCGGGGTCTTATCATCCTGTCCCTTGAGGTAGATCGCCCCAACAACAGCGGCCAAAAGCGCGACCACGATGGCCACCTTGATGCCGAGCGTGGGTCGCTTTGTGTCAAACTGTGATCTCGATTTCATTCTCGCTATCCTAATTCATTCACGCTTGCCAGAAGCCCTCCGGATCATGAGAGGAGCGACTTGATCTGCTCCACCGAAAGCACCTTGCCAGAAGCCTTTACCCCGCCATCAACAGCCAATGCCGGCGTCATCATCACGCCGAAGCTCATTATCTCGTTGATGTTGCTAACCTTCTCCAGCTCGTATTCAAGGCCGAGCTCTTTCGCTGCTGTTTCCACGTTCTCAGCCAGTTTCTTGCACTTCGGGCAGCCACTCCCGAGAATCTGTAACGTCTTCATTCTCTCTTTCCTCCCATCACTTTGTTACCAAACTGTTCCATAGAACATCCCAGTAAGCGTTGACATCAGCACCACAAGAAGGACATATACAATCGTTTTCTGCGTCCCAATTATCTGCCGGATTACCAGCATGTTCGGCAGCGAGAGCGCGGGACCTGCAAGCAGGAGAGCGAGCGCCGGGCCCTTGCCCATCCCAGCACCCAAAAGCCCTTGCAGGATCGGAACCTCCGTCAGCGTCGCGAAATACATGAAAGCTCCGGCGATCGAGGCGAAGAAGTTTGCTAAGAGCGAGTTGCCTCCGACCGCCGTGCTGACCCATCTGGAAGGGATCAGCCCCTCATGGCCAGGCCGACCCAAGAGCGCTCCGGCGATCAGCACACCGACGAACAGAAGCGGCAGTATCTGTTTCGCAAAACCCCATGACGAGTCGAGCCAGTCCCTCGGTTCACCCTTTGTGGTGGCTGTGATTATCGAAAGGCCCACCACTCCTGCTGCGAAGGCCAGCATGGGCGTCTCGGGAAATGCCAACCCCAGAAGCGCTGTCATACCTGCTGTGGCGACCACCTTCCAAGCCCTGACGCGCATCCAAAATACCAGCATTGCGGCGAGTGCTACCGCGAATCCTCCAGTTATGAACCATTTCCCCGAAGATAGACTCCGCCAAACATCGGACGCCTCGTGCCCAGCCTGCCAGTTAGCGAAAACCAAGATGCCGATCAAGGTGGCGAAATAGAGCCCCGTTTGCAGGAGTGGACGGCTGGTCTCCTGCTCTGGCATTGCTGGCTGCGCATCACATCGTCTCCGTTCCTCTTTGCCGAAGATGAAATGCATCAAAAGACCAATAATGATGCTGAACAGAATCGCCCCAACCGCGCGGGCGATCCCGAGCTCCAAGCCCAACACGCGAGCCGTAAGGATGATCGCAAGCACGTTGATCGCGGGCCCTGAGTAGAGAAATGCGACCGCTGGGCCCAGACCGGCGCCCATTCGGTATATCCCCCCGAAAAGTGGGAGAACAGTGCAGGAACAGACCGCAAGGACTGTTCCGGACACCGACGCAACACCAAAGGAGAGTGCCTTGTTCGCCTTCGGGCCGAGATATTTCATCACCGAAGCCTGATTGATGAAGACTGAGATCGCGCCCGCAATGAAAAAGGCCGGAATGAGGCAAAGAAGCACATGCTGCCTCGCATACCACTTCACAAGCTGAAGCGCCTCGACGAGCGCGTTGTCGAAACGCGGCAGCCCAACCGGTAGGTAGAAGCAGCCGAGGACCACGGCCGTGAATACAAGTAGAACTTTTATCTCT
>CAZKNE010000200.1:0-4706 GCA_964554005.1 uncultured bacterium
TCGCAACCCCAATTAGGGAAAGCGCCACGGCAACCAGTACCAGCCACCAATTGATGTTTTGGATGAGGCGTCTATCTAACATCTAAACCAGAACCCCACTTTCCAATCCACTCGTCTCAGTGCTCGCCCTCCAGATCATACTCCTGAAACGCCGCAGCAACGATTTTCTTGGCTAAGACCGCAGCCGCATGGCCTCCTGCGCCACCATGTTCGACCAAAACAGCAAAGGCTATCTCGGGCTCATCCGCCGGGGCATATCCCACAAACCACGAATGAGGCCGTCTCTCGTAGGGTATGTCCTCGAGAATCGTCTCCTCGTCATCAACTCGCTGAACAACCTGGGCGGTGCCAGTTTTGCCCGCTATTTTCGGGAAATCCAGCCTCGCTCGCCAGCCCGTTCCCCCCTTTCGGTTGACGACTCCAAACAGAGCGTCCCGAACTAGCTTAATGTATCGCGCATCAACCGAGATATGACCCACGATGCGCGGCCCGAACCGCTTTAGGACATCCCTGTCCGGGGACTCCGTGCGCCAGATGACGAACGGTCTGAGGACATGTCCCCCGTTGACAAGGGCGCACAACGCGACCGCCATTTGCAGAGGCGTTACCAGAATCCTCCCTTGCCCAATCGAGGCCGCGACGACGTCGCCCGGCCAATAGTTTGGGAAATCTTGGGCAGTCGGGATATATCCGCTTTCCTCGTGCGAGACCTCAAAACCGGTCGGGCTTCCAAACCCAAACTCTCTCGCCATGTTGGCAATGGCGCCTATCCCGCACGCAAGCGCAGTTTTATAGAAGAATATGTTGCACGAATGGACGATCGCGGGGCCAATTGAGAGCTCCCCGTGCCCATGCTTCTTCCAGCAATGAAACTCCCCGTCGCCCAATTGCATCACGCCAGTGCACTTAAACTGCTTATCCATCGTTATGGCCTGTGACTGAAGCGCAGCCAACGCCACGAAGAGCTTGAAGGTGGAGCCCGGGGGATACTGGCCTGCAACACATCTGTTGTTCATGGGCGCATCCGGATCGTCCCTCAGTTTTTGCCAATCGTCCGTGGATATCTGAGACTCGAAGGCGGCCAGGTCGAACGCAGGCCTGGAGACCATAGCCAGAATCTCCCCTGTCCTCGGCCTCATCACAACAACAGCGCCTTTTCTAACGTCAAAGAATCTTTCAATCGCAGATTGAAGCTCCATGTCCAGGGTGAGAACGACGTTGTTCCCAGCAACGGGCTTCTCTGCCCGCTTGAGTGTCCTCAGAATCCGACCCATTGCGTTCGTCTCCACCAGGCGCCGTCCATCCGAACCCCTCAAGCATTCATCCATGAAAAGCTCGATACCTGAACGTCCCATCTTATCTCCCAGCTTGATGCTGCCCCCGGACCGCTCTATCTCGGGCTTGGTTGCCTCGCCCAGGTATCCGACAAGATGGCACGCAAGCGTGGGGTCTATGAAGCGCCGCTTGGGCCGAATCGCTACCTCAAGGCCAGGGAGGTCTAGCCTGTGCTCCTCAAGAACAGAGAGCGCCTTGAAGCTGACATCGCGCACGGCCCTAACGGTGCGTCCACGCATCTTGCCTCGAGAAACTTGGACGATGTCGTTCTCAGGTATTCCCGCCATTCGCGAGAACGACTTCAGGCTATCAGAGGCAGCGCGGCTTGCGCCATCGACAAGAACGTCGAATGACGGCCTGTTGCCCAGCAATTGCCGGCCCTCTCTATCGAGAATCAGTCCCCTCGGCGCCTCGTCCACGACGATCCGTATCCTGTTCTGTTCGCTCAACTCAGTGTAGTAGTCAGCCTTCACTACCTGAAGAAACCACAGCCTGGCAGCTATCAGCGTTGAGAAAATAACGAATGCTATGAAGACAAGGCCGGACTTCCGACGCAGCCGCCTCAAGAGGCTTGCGTCCTCGCCAAGGTCAATAGGCACTTGGCGAACCCTGGTCTATCATGTCGTCCGGGACGCGGGGAGGCTTGAAGAACCTATTTTTTGAAAGAGCCCGGAAAATGATCATCCCCAGAACAGTTGTGGAGAGCACGCCGGCGATCATCAGCATTGCGAAGCTTCCGGGGTCGATGCTAGACGGAGATATGGTCATCTGGAGCACATATAACAGGATATAGTTGAGGAGCGAGCAGGTAAAAAGCGACAGCAGGTGTGCAACAGGGCTGTTCGGCAGCACTCGCAGACCCATGAGCCCAGAAAACACGCCAATTAACGTCTTCACCAGCGCGTTCGTGCCCAGCGCACAGCCAGAAAGGCAATCCTCGAGCAGACCCGTGATGAAACCAACGCTCATGCCTGACCTTGCCCCTCTGACCAAGCCAGTCCAAATGACAACTATCAGACCCAGATCAACAAACATCATCTCAAACAGCGAGAAATGCAGTATCACCGTCTGGACAGTGAGAGCCGACACGACCAAAAGTGCGTAGGCAACAACCTGATGGTTCGCCCCGGAGTCGCTATACACTGGCCCCCGCTCCTGACTGCTCCTGCATGAGCAGCCGATTGTAGATCGAGAGCACGGACCGAGCCATTCGGTCCGCCGTGAACTGTTCCAATACCCTCTCTCTAGCGAATCCGCCTAACCGAGCCGCAAGCGCCTTATCTGATAGGAGCAGACCAATAGCGCGCGCAATCGCCTGCGAATCCATCGGCGGCACAACAAGACCGCTGACACCGTCGAGATTGACCTCCGCAACGCCCGTATCTAGCGCCGTGCTGACTACCGGCTTGCCACAGGCCATCGCCTCGAGCTGCGACACCCCAAACGCCTCGCTCCTGTAGATCGACGGCAGGCAGAAGACATCACAGCTGTGGTAATAAGCTGGCAGGCTGGCCTCATCCACCTCGCCCACAAAGATGACTTTCTCGCCCAACTCATGCGACCTGCTGTGGCTCTCAAGCTCCGCTCGCATCGGGCCGTCGCCGACAATCAAAAGCCTCCCATCAACGAGGCGCATCGCATCGATCAGAAACTTCAGCCCCTTGTAGTAGCGGAGAAGCCCCACAAATAGGACGATGCGGTCGCCAAACCTCGCTCTCAGCGCCTTGACCTTCTGGGCGGCCTTATCCGTCAGGGAGAATTGAGACACATCGATGCCGAGCGGGATTGGATGGCATTTGGTCATGAAGCCTGAAAGATACGCTGAAGACCGCGCATAACGCTCAGACGTGGGCAAGACCGCATCGCAGACCTGCAAGAACCTCACCAAGAATGGCCGATAGAAGGGCAGGAACTTGGCCTGCCGAACTATGTCGCTGTGCCACGTAACGACTACTTTGCCCGTAGGCCGAACGATCAGGTATGAGATGACTGCTGTTGGATTTGGAAGATGGAAATGAAGGATGTCATATCGCTCTCGGCCCAAATAATAGCCAAACGGGAGCGACACCGGTGCGGAAAGGAACCGGCCGAGCTCTCCAACCTTTGTAACCTTGATGCCGTCTATGACCTCAAGTTCAGTCCGCAACCCCCGATTCGCGACCAGCACATCGACATTGGCGACCCTCGAAAGCCTGTTGCACAAAAGTGCGATATGCTTCTCGATCCCACCGAATATCGGTGGGCAGTAATCTTTATAGACCTGAAGGACTCTCAGCATCTGTTAGCCGATCTGTGATCAGAAGCTCGCGAGGTTAGGACGCCGTGGCGCCTCGCCCACACGAGGATTGCCGTTGCAGCAATCCCGGTCAAAGTTCCTGTGCCAAGTGAGAACAGGAGGAAGTATGGCATCAGTTTTAGTATTGCCACGTGTCTCACGAATATCAGATATGCAACGAAGAACTGTGACATAGTGTGAAAATATGCCCCAACCACACTTGTTCCGACATAAGAGAGCCACCCTCCGAAACAATACCACACAACCGCCATCGAGAGGCAGGATACAACGCCGGCACACAGACTTAGCCAGAACCCAGGCGACAGAAACGTCCCGATGACGAAGGAAGCAAGCAATATCCTTGCGACGTTGACCAGAAGCGCGGTCCTCACCCCAAACGAGACTAGCACTATCAAGATCACAACGTTTGCAAGGCCGAGGCGAAGCCACGGCAGAGGCGTGGGAATGAAGAGCTCCGCGGCCCTGAATGCGACGGCCAGTGCCGTCAGCATCGAGACCTGCATCATGGATGGCCGCGAGACGGATTGCGTTGTCCGGGCAGCCGGCCTATTCATCCCAAGTCTGTTCGACGAAGACTCTGTCGATCCTGTCGCCAAGCCCACAGAGAATCTCGTAGGGTATCGTCTCCGCCAGAAAGGCCAGCTCGCTGACGCTGATCGACTCCGTGCCTTGCCGGCCAATGATGACCACCTCGTCACCCACCGAGGCCTCGCAGTGCTCCTTGATCTCAACCGCGATCATGTCCATTGAGACAGCGCCGATCACCGGCGACCGGACGCCCCGGATGAGCACCTCCGCCCGCCCTGAAAGCCGATGGCAATAGCCGTCCGCATAGCCGAGCGGCACGATCGCAATCTGCATGTTCCTCTTCGCTAAAAACCTTCGCCCATACCCAACGCTCTCTCCCGGCCTCATGCGCGCCACCCTCAGAACCCTCGACGTGAGCCTCAGCACAGCCTTAAGCGTAACGCCCGGCGGCATCGCGCCCGTTGGAGAAATCCCGTAGAGCATGATGCCAGGACGAACCATGTCGTAATGCGACCGCGAGTACTTGATCGTCGCCGCGCTGTTGGCC
>CAZKNE010000201.1:0-4685 GCA_964554005.1 uncultured bacterium
TTTATGTCGATGGGAACAACGGGGACGACGGCAACGAGGGCAGCGAGGCCAATCCGTGGGAGACAATCACTCACGCGCTTAACACTGTTTCCGGCACCGCGGCGGAACCCGTCACCATCCACGTTGCGGCCGGAACTTACAGGGACACAGCTACCAATAACGAGACCTTCCCACTAAATATGGAGAGCTATGTGTCCTTGGTCGGCGAGGACCGAGACACGACAATCCTTGACGCGGAGGACGCCGCGTATCACGTGATCTACTGCTACTATGTCAGCGACTTTGCCATCCAGAACCTGACGATCAGTGGCGGCAACGCGAATGGCAGCAACTGGCTGGACTACTCCGGCGGCGCCATATTCTGCTGGCAGAGCTCGGTGACCATCACCAACAACACGGTTGCGAAGAACTCTGGGGGCTGGGGCGGGGGAATATCCTGCTATGAAAGCAGTTCCGTGACCATCACCAACAACACCATTATGGAAAACTCCGCGGGCGACCCAGACAACGACGGTTGGGGCGGGGGAATATACTGCAGTGATAGTTCGCCTACCATCCGAAACAACATCATTACAGGTAACTCCGCGAATCCGAAGGGTGGCGGCATACACTGCAAAGGCGGGTCCCCAATCATCGAGCACAACACGATTGCCGAAAACTCCGGGGTGTACGGCGGCGGGATATTCTCCTCCTGGGACAGCTCCCCCTGCATCAGGAACAATACGATTAGAGGAAACTCTGCGGCCGACGGCGGCGGAATATTCACTTTGGATTCTTCCACCATTGCAAACAACATAATTGCCCAAAATGACGCCGACTTTGGCGGCGGCATACACTGTTCTATCGACTGTTCCCCAACCATTTCAGACAACACGATTACCGAAAACTCCGGGGCCGAAGGCGGCGGGATATACTGCCAACAGAGCTCGCCGACCATATTCAACAATCTGATCACCGCTAACACCTCGGGTGGGGGCGTTTGCTGCGTTGATTCATCGGCCCCTCAAATACTGTCCTGCACAATACAGAGCAATCAGGAATATGGCGTCAAGGCAACCAATGGCTCCTCCGCTTCTTTGACGAACTGCATTGTGTGGAACAACGACGATGACCTGGTAGGTATTACATCGGGTGTCAGCTACTGTGACATACAGGATGGGGATTTCAACGGCACGGGCGGCAACATCAGCCAGGACCCGCAGTTCTGTTCCAGGGGCGCCGACACGACCTATGACGGGTATTTCCTGAAGCAGGAGAACGATGACCAGGGATGGCCATCCGCGGAGTGGAGTCCGTGCATTAACGCTGGAGACCCGAGCAGCGATCCATTCGGTGGAGCGGACAACGAGGAATACTCGACCGCTGTGAATGGCTTTCTGGACACCAACACCGTTGATATGGGCTACCACTATAAATATCACGGCTGCACATACATCGATCTGGTGTCGTTCGAGGCGCGGCCACAAGGCTCAAGCGTCCTGCTGACTTGGGAGACGGGCGCTGAGATCGACAACGCCGGGTTCGTTCTGTTCAGGAACGTTGCGGGCGCGAGCGACTACGTCCAGGTGGGCGATCTGATCGCAGCGGAGGGCACGGCGGCCTCGGGCGCCTCATACAGCTTCACCGACAGCAACGTCGAGGCGGGCGTCAGCTACAACTACTGGCTGGTTGACTTAGACACGAGCGGGAAGTGGACGGCGCACGGGCCGGTGTCCGCGACGCTCGGTGGCCTGCGGGGCTGGCCCAGTCAGCCGAAACTGTTCACATCCCTTATGAACGGCAACCTGACCACGAAGAGCGTTCCCTTGCCGAGGCGCGAATAGACCTCGATCATCCCATTATGCTCCGAGACAATCCTCTCGCTCGTGGCAAGTCCCAGCCCAGAGCCTTTGGCCTTGCTCGTGACGAATGGGTTGAAGATGGTCGAGATGCTCTTCTCAGTCATCCCCTTGCCGAAATCCCGACAGTATATAGCGATGTGCTTCCGGGCCTTCAGTCCGTCGTCCCCAACGACCTGACGTCCAGCGCCGAGAGATATGAGCTCGCTCACCACTGGCTCTTGGCCCTCTGTTCCGCTAGCGCCGAGCCCATCGCGATTGAGGCGCGTGCCCAGAACAACCACGCCCGGTGGTTTCGTGGCCTCCAATGAGTTGATCACGAGGTTTATCAGGACCTGCTTGATCAGGCCGGGGTCGAAGAGAGTGTCCGGCAGGTCTCTGTCAAGTTGCAGCTTCAACTTTGCCTGCGCCTCGTCGAACTCGGTCTTCAAGAGTTTTTTGGTATCTATTACGAGGTAGTTGATGTTGCTCAGCTTGGGGTTCAGCTTGATGCGGGTCGAGTAGTCGAGCAGATTTCTAGTGAGGCTGGAAAGCCTTTTGGACTCGTCGCGTATTATCTTGGTGAACTCCTTGACCAAGTCGCTATCTACTGTCTGGCCGAGATACTCAGCAGAGCCGCTTATTGCCTCGAGCGGGTTGCGAATCTCGTGTGCTATTCGAGCGGCCATCTCGCCGACCGCTGCGAGGCGATCGAGCGACCTCATGCGGTCCTCGATTTTGTGCCGGTCGGTGGTGTCCTTGATGTAAAGTATTACCTGCTCGACCTCGCCCTCCTGGTTGAAGAGCGGAAACACCTCCTCCTCGAAGAACGAGAGTTCCTCACCCTTTTTTCTTGGAGCATGAAACGCCGCGGAGGCCTTTTTACCTGATCTGAGCGTGGTGAGCGCTGGGCAGTTTGGGCATGGTCGGTCGCCTCTTTGGAAAAGCTCATAGCACTCTTTGCCAACTATCTCTTCCACCGGAAGGCCCAGGAGTCTCTGCTCACTCTCGTTTACGTTGAGGACTCTTAGGTTTTTGTCCAGCGTGATTATCCCATCAGTTATGCCGTCAAATATCGCCTGTAATCGCTGCTTGCTCTTCAGGGTGGCAAGGTGTAAGCTCATGTATTGCCTCGCAATTTGCCTGTAAATGGCGAGAACCAGCAGCGCATAGACGGCGATCGGGACGGTCTCGCTGAGCATCACAAGCGTGGAATCTCGGCCCCCAAACGCAAGAACGTTCCGCAATATGCACGCCTGCGCAAATGCCCATAGCAATGCGGCAGCGACGATAAGCCACGCGGATTTGCGCCCCGCAAGTAGGGTGTAGAACACGATCGCAGCCAAGAGGGCAAGGTTAAGAGATGCGATGAGCCAACAGCCCCAGTGAAGGCCGAAGGCGACTGGTGGCTGCTGCAAATGGAACGAGACAAACACCGCCAGCGATATACCGACTGCGGCCAGAAGGTTATAGACCATGATCTTCTGCAGAAACGTCTTCCGCCTGGTCACGGGATACAGAAAGGCCGTAGTCAGAATTATCAGCGCGAAAAGCTCCAGAACTCTATCCAGCAGGACGGAATACTGCTCCACTGGAGAGAGGTGAGCGATCACTCGCAGACCCAAGACCGAGCAGTTAAGATACTCTTGGGACATCAGCACTATGAACCCGAGCGTCAGATAGGTGTACTCCCTACTGTGCGTCCGCTTGCGCTCGATGTTGACCATCACGAGGATCAGGACGGCGAACATGAATTGTATGAAGTGGGAGAAAAACATGCCGCTTAGTTCGTAGAAGAACGTGGTCAATCCTCGCAGCATGAGATCGGCCACAAAAACAAACGTGCTATCCATCTGGCACCCGCTCTATGCTCCGCGAAAGAAGCCGCTCATAAAGCGCCGCGGTCTGATCTGCCATCTGCTCCAATCCGAACTCCATCGCCCGGCTCCTTGCGTTTCTCGACATTTCCTTCCGAAGCTCAGCATCGGTCAAAATGCGCACAACTCGCTCGGCGAGCACATCCGCGCACGGCTCGCACAGAAACCCCTCCTGGCCGTCTCTAATCGCATCACGGTTGCCGCCAACGTCGGTTACAACCGCCGGAAGGCCCGTGGCCAGCGCCTCCAAGAGCACATTGGAGAAGCCCTCTTTTGCTGAGGATGACACAAATACGTCCGAGGCGGCAAGACATTCGGCCACGTCCTTGCGGTAACCCGCAAATATGACGCCGTGTGCAATCCCAAGTTCCCTCGAAAGCTCGACGAGCGAATCGTGAAGCTCACCGCTCCCAAGAACCAACAGCCGCGTCCCAGGTCGTGACTTATGGACTATTGCAAAAGCCGAAAGCAGCAGCTCAGGTCTCTTCTGCGGGACGAGCCGGCCGGCAGCAATCACGAGCTGCTCGTCATCTCCTATCCCGAACTGGGCTCTCAGCTCGCTGCTTGGGCTGCGCTTCCCAGCACGCCAGAGCTCGCGGGGCCTGAATCTCTCAGTATCAACACCGTTGTAGATCACAACAACGCCTCGCCCTGAAAGACCTGTAGCCTCCAGATAGTCATGCTTCACACGTTCAGACACACAGACGGTTGCATCGCGAAAACGCGACGCGAGCTTGGCCTCAACCCCACCGCGAGAGAGCTGCGCTATGACCCAGCCTCACAAGGCCTGCCCCTACGTATGGCATACCCCCACCCCCCTGCGTCATCCCCGTTGAAACCCTCTTAGTTGACAACCTCCATAGAGCGTGCCATGCACCTGCAAGCCTGACATCTGTCAATTATCCCGGTTACATCAGCGTCCAGTGCGCCTCGGCGACGTTGCTCGCAAGGTTGAATGTCCCGTGATAGAAGAACGCCGCTAGGAACCTGT
>CAZKNE010000202.1:0-4673 GCA_964554005.1 uncultured bacterium
CCCTTCTAAAGTTGAAATCCCCTTTGAAGAACTTTAGGCCCTCCTTAAAAACGCTTTTTGCCTTGTCATTTGAGCCAATGTAAAAGTAGCCCTTTCCGATGTTCAAAAGGATCTTCTTCGCACCGAGCGGGTCGGTCGCCAAGACCTCGAGGTATCTCTCATAAAGCTTGTGCAGTATGACCGCCGCTGACCATGGAGGGAGGCGGCATGGCCAGAGAGTTTGAAGGGCACCAGGGCCTACTGCCCTTAGGGATGGCCCAACATCTCCTTTCAAATGCGCAATTATCCGCTCCTTGAGCGATTCCCACGGCTCAGAACCCGGCTGTGCCCGCGACAGGAATTCATCTCTGATCATCCAGTCGCCCGGCTCACCCTCATCCCCCGGAACGAACAGCCATATTGCTTTTGTTAGCACGCTCGGGTCCGTTTGAATCGCGCTCTCCATCATTTCGCTGGCCTCTTTGTCTCTGCCCTGAGCAAAAAGAAACAACGCCCTTGCGGAGTAGTGTTCCCGACCGATTGCCCCGAGCCGGTCGAGAACTACCGCCTTCTGAAAGTGAGTATCCGCTCGTTCTAAGTCCCCTCGCAGCCAGTATAGCCAGCCCAATTTCTCGTGATATTCAGGATAATCGCGCCTTCTTGAAATCGCCTTCTCATAGAGACCCGTGGCCTCCTTGAAATCGCCTTCCTGGATTTTGTCTTCCGCGAGCTCGCCAAAAAACGATGGATTGAGAGAGAGCCGTGTCTCCGCAATTTCGGGCCAGGAGGTCTTCGACTTGAAGGAGAGCCCCACCGCGACAAGCATACCGACAAGAACCACTGCGCAGCCGACGTGAAGCATTTTCGCCCTCATCTGCGCCCCTGGTGTGTACCGGAGCCTGCGCCCCGTCTGCGCCCGCCATACTCTCTCGGCTGCGACCAGCAGGCCCATGCACGCGAAAAGACCATACTTCCATTCAGACGAGCAAAACTCCAGATCGAAAAGACCATGAACCGCGAAACCCATGATGGCGGCGACAAGGCCCTGCACGATGCTCGCAAGCGGGCCACGAGGCATAAGCCGGAGAAGTGCGGCCCCGCGCGCGAAGAAAGTGGTAAGGAGGAACAGATACGCGCACAGTCCGGCCACACCCATGCCTTCGGCGATGTCCAGGTATGTGCTGTGAGGATGATATAGAACGCTTTTTCTGACATCTACTTCCAGCACTGTTTCGATGCCATGGCTCATACTTGCGTGCGTATAGTAGTTGCTCATACCAACACCGACCAGAGGGTGTTCGGCGATGATGCGCTCTGACAACTTCCAGAAGAAGGCCCGGCTGGATAGGCTTAAAGGGTCCGTCATGCGCTCGAGCGCGCGCGGAACTATTTGTCCCAGTGTGATGAAAACAACTAGCACTGCGCCGACAACTATTGGGGCGACTGTTGCCCAACGTTGTCTTTTGGCCGTTGCTTTTGTGCCCTTTCGTCTGCCCAGCACCAGAAAAGCGCCCATTGAGGCGACGAAACCCAACCACCCTCCTTTTGAGTAGGAGAACACAAGGCACAAAACCGCTGCAACCACAAAGATGCTGAGCAATGCCGATAACCACCTGTTGAGTCGCGCAACAATCAGGGAGAGCATAAGTGGGATGCTAACGACGAGGTGCCCGGCCAAGCCGTTCGGGCCAGAACCCGGCAGCCATAGCCTGTTTTTGAGAGCGAAGCCCAACCCGAAGTGTTGGGATAGGATCCAGACTTTTGACATGCCCAGCAGGCCGAGAACGACCCCAACGGATGCTATTGCGGTAGTTGCTCTGACGAGGTCTCGCCTAGTCCGTGTCGTTCCAGCGATAAGTAAGGCTCCGGCGATGCTGGTTGCGATCGAGATGAGTGGCAAGGAGCTGTTGAAGAAGCTGAAGGATGTGATTGTGGAGACCGCGGCCAGACCTAGGAAAGCCATTAACGGCACATCTAGGGGGGAAGGCGCCCATGTTCTCGAGGCCGCATCTGACCTCGAACGCCAAGTGAGGCCCAGGATGAGTATAAGTAACGTCCCGTAGCCGTTGAGGTTTGCGGCCCCGTAAACAGGGTATGCAAGGACTACGGACGCAGCGACGCCGAGCGGCAGGAGGTCGTATCCACGATAGAACTCAACAAGCACAGCCAGGAGGACCGCGGAGTGGAACAGCAGGACTGGAATGAGCATGTCTGGCTGGTCTTTGAGAGTTTTAGAGTAAAGTGGCAGGATGTGCAACGTATTTAGCGTAAATACTACCATGAACCCGGTGACTATTGGTAGCAGCGGGTCATAGGACCTTTTGAGGACCTGTCCGATCCCCTGGCAACGGTGCCCTTCATTCCGGGTTACGGCGCCGATGACAAGAGCGGCGCCAAAGACGCCAAACGTTACGATCCACGTGAGTAGTGCGAGGCTCGGTTCCTTTGGGCTGATCGCAGCCTCGTATAGGATGAATGCGTATGCTATGAGAAGGAAAGCCCTTTTGCCGAGAGTCGCAAGGGCGCCAGAAGCCCTCATAGGACGCTTATCTCGCCGCCGCCGGAGGATGCTGGTCATCCGTCCCTTTTGTTTGCATGTTAGCTAGCAGCCGGGACAGGTATGAGCCGGCGGACCATAGTGCGAGCAAGAGTGCGAGCAAGAGTGCGAGCAAGCTCACTCTCAGGTTCGGGAACACCATGAGATCGATCCATTGAACGTCAATCGAGAGGATGGCAAGCACGACCGCCCCCATCTCCAGCGCAGTCTTCCACTTGGCCAAGCGGCTCGGGGGTATCACGTCTCCCCTGACAGCGCCCATCTGTCGGATCCCAGATACAGTTATGTCTCTTGCGACCAGTGCGACAACGATCCATGCGGGGACCTTCCGGAGTGAGACGAGCGAGATCAGCGCGCCCAAAAGCAATATCTTGTCGGCAATTGGGTCTAGGAGCGTTCCCAAAGCCGTGACCTGGTTATAGCGCCTTGCGATACGGCCGTCGAACCAGTCTGATCCGACGGCGATGAGGAAGACCACAACGGTCACGAATGCGCTGACTCTCAATGGAGAGATCAACAAAACGACGATGATCGGCGCGAGGAAGATCCTGAAGAGCGTGATGATATTGGGCACGGTAAAGAACGTGGGGCGCATAGTCAGTCTGCCTTGCTCAATCGACTGGATTCAACTACGGCATAACTGATGCCAGAGACAGTCGTCATAAAGGCAGCTAGCGACCACATTACCCAGAAGAAATAGTTGGCGGATGGTTGGCCGAACCAATTCACTCCCACTGCGAATAGTGTGCAAACCACTAAACTGAACTGAAGCGCCGCTGTGCTCTTACCCCATAAGTTCGGGGTGATAGTGCAGTCGCACTCGAATAGATAAAGTGCCAAGCCGCCTATGCCGATCAGCACGTCTTTGCTCACAACTATTATCGTAAGCCAAAAAGGGACTTTGTCATAATAGGCGAGAGTAACAAAACTGACCCAGACAATCATCTTGTCGGTGAGCGGATCGAGGAAGGAGCCCAGAGAAGTTACCTGGTGCAACTTTCTAGCAATATAGCCATCAAATGCATCAGCAACGGCCACAGCCGTGAATATCACAATACTGACCCACAGATATGCATTGCTCTCAACCTTGGAGTAGTGCAGAAAGATAAGGTAAAACGGCACAAGAAACATTCGGGATGCCGTTAGTCTGTTAGCCGCGTTCATTGACAACCCTCAATTCAATCCTTAGCTTCAAGCTCTAGAATGACGAGCGAACAACAAGATGCGATCGCCATCGCAGCTAGGCGCACGCTCCGCTAGGGCAATTAGTTGCTTGCCACACAGCAAGCATGACTTAGTAGAACTTAGCAAATAGCCGATAAATATGCCAGACAAAACGCAGAAGAAGGTCAAGACAGAGCAACCCTCACGCGAGGGCGCTCTCTCTACTCGGGCCCAGAAGTCCAAGCACCCAAAACCGCTACCAGCTCGACTCACTCTGGCAATTATATTCTCCTTTCTCATCATAGGCTCATTCTGGCTCACCTGGATCAGGATTTTCGAGGAACCTGTCAGCGGCTCAGACATACTCAGGATGCTCTCATACTTCTATAAAGACAGCAACACGTTGCGCATCCCGCATCTCGCCTTCGCCGCGCCGTGTGCTGTCCTGTTGTTGGGCTTTCTAGGCATCCTTTGGAGCTACACCGCTCATAAACACAGGGCGAATCTAGCCTACAACATTCTCTTGGCACTCGTTGCCGTCCTCTCAGGCGCGATCATTTTTTCTGCGACCTGGCTTGTGTCTAATATGGTGTTTCCGTCAGCGCTCGGCGTCGGTTTCTGGCTTGGCTACCTCGGCTCTGCCTCGCTCTTATGTATCGCACTCATCTCCGTGGTTGAGCGGCTCGATACCCCGCGTGACTTCGTTCTCTACATCCTTGTAAGGCTTGTTGCGGTCATCTTCAGGGCCCTGCCGAGGAGGGCCGCCATCCAATTGGGAGAGGGAGTTGCCGCGTTCATACTTACGTTCATGCGCAAGAGGCGCGAGATAGCACTTCGCAACCTGGGGCTTGTGTTCGGGGATGCGATGAGTATGAGCCAAAAGAAGAACATTGTAAGGAAGAGCTTTGCCAACCTTGGGAGGCTGGTGGGCGAACTCTCGCATCTTGCGGAACTCATTGTAAGACCCGTGGAC
>CAZKNE010000203.1:0-1653 GCA_964554005.1 uncultured bacterium
TTTCCTGAACTACTCACCCAGGCTGCTGGTGCTGATACGGATAGCCTCGCTCGGCATACTCTTGTCGGTATTTTCCGTCTTCGGCGCCGTGCTTCACTACAGGCTCAGACTCGGCCAGCGCAGCGTGGCGACCGTTGCTGCAAGGCTTCTCGCGGCCGGGGCAATGATCGCTCTGGTCGCTCTTCATGCACCGCTTTACTGGTTCGTCATGGCTGGCCTTCTGCTGGGCGTGCCCGGCGCACTGCTGGGCGTCCCCGAGGCGCTTCTGCTTTATATATTCTATCGAAGGACTGGGAAAGAATCGCTCGCCATCAACATCAGGACCTGTGCGAGGCTCGTAAAACAGGCCGCACCAATTGCTCTTTGCGACATCTTTATCATCACCTACGCCAGAGTCGATCAGATCATGCTGCAAAGTATGCTCGGGAAAGAATCACTCGTCGGGATATACAACTTCGCCACGCGGTTCGCAGAAGTGCTGCGCATTATCCCTCTCGCCTTTATGGCATCCATATTCCCGTCGCTGTGCCGAGCCTACGAGGACAGGCGCGCCTCCTTCGAGGAGGCATACCGCCGCTCGTTCAAATACATGAACCTCATCTGCATCCCGGTCGCGTTTGCCAGCATAGCTCTCTCCAGGCCGCTTATCCTCGCCATAAATGCCAAATACGTCTCAGGCGCCCCGATACTGACCCTCCTGCTTTTCGCTGAGGTGTTCGTCTTCCTCGGCATCGTCAACAACAGGCTCTTGGTCTCGTCAGGTCGCCAGACCCTTGACATCCTGTTCACTGGCGCGTCCGCCGCGATCAACGTCGGCCTGAACCTTCTTCTGATAGGCCGGCTCGGCATGGTCGGCGCCGCGCTCGCCTCGCTTATAGCCTACGCTACCGGGCCCATACTTGGCTTACTCATCCCATTCACAAGACCTTTGTCAAAGGCAATGTTCAGGACCTCGCTCAAACCCGTCGCCGCAGCGTGCGTCATGCTGCTCGCGGTGTGGCTTTCGGCCGACCGACTGGGACTTCTGGCCTCGGCAGCGCTTGGCGCCGCTGTCTATCTCGGTGCGATTGCCCTCATCCGTGGACTCGACAGAGAGGATGCGAGCCTCGTCAGGAGAATCTTTCACAAGGCGTGACCGGATACATGGGGGGACATCTTAGAGTGTTTGTCCGTAGATGCAGGTTCAGAGGATTAGTCCGAATAATTTATATGAAGCACAATCCCGTCCGACCCTCCACCAACTCAGCCGGAATCCAACGCCCCCCCAAAGCGCGTCCCAAAACCACATCAACAACCCAATATCCACCGTCCATGAATAATCCGGGTTAAGAAACCGGAACACATTCCTATCGAGCTTTGCCTTTACAGCAATCTCTTGTTTGTGCATTATGTAGGCAGTAACCTAGAAGAATGCTCTCGGACCGTTTTTTCAGCCCATTTTGTGAATGGAGGAACCAGCCATGTCAAGGCTCAGAATCGCACTGCTGGTCGGTATCGCTGCTCTTCTCTTTTGCGGGATGGCTTCTGCTGGCGAGTTTTACGTGGATGCGGAGGCGGGAAATGATTCCAATACTGGGAGCTCGCCAGAGGACGCCTGGCTGACGATCACCCATGCGTTGTCTTCTGTTAAAGGCACTTCGGACAATGCGGCGA
>CAZKNE010000203.1:1663-4666 GCA_964554005.1 uncultured bacterium
AACCTACAGCGCCTCAACCAACGGGGAGACGTTCCCGCTTGAGATGAAGTCGTTTCTTTCGCTGGACGGCGAGGCCTCTGTCAGCACGATTCCTGACGCTAAGCGCGAAGCTGACTTCGTCATCGTCCGGGCCAACGTGCACCACGCTGTGCTAAGCGGACTGACCGTAACTGGGAGGCAAAGCGCATGTGGAACTAACCGGGCAGTGCTTCAGAAGATGGCAATTCCAGACCCATTTCCCGAATATACGGACTTGGCTGCAGTCTCTTGTTCAAGATTGAGTCGACAGAGATCAGTATAAGCCTGCGGCGGGGTCGAGTCACAGCAACATAGAAGACCCTCCTCTCCTGCTCAAGCTCCTGCTCCGTTTCGGCCATCTTGCTCGGCCATATACCATCATTGACGTCAAGTAAGATGACTGTGTCGAATTCCTTGCCTTTCGCCCTTAAGGCAGTCATGAGGTGCACTGGACACATCATATCCGGGTCAACTTCGTCCGTGTCGGTGTATGGATTCACCTGCATTAGGCTGATGGCCTTCTCGACATGGTCAATAAAGCCCAAAAAGTCTTTGTTATACCGCTTTGCGTATTCAGCGAGATATAAGAATGGTGGGTCCTTATAAAAAATGTCGTCTTCGGATTTAGCGTAGTGCTTCTGAAGTCCTTTGAGTTGCACACCAATCTCTTCGATCGCCCCATAAACAGTTTCCGATTCGACGATTTTCGCGATTGCCATCAGGTATTCAAGTCTGGATGCCTCGTCGGTGGACCCTCGCAAGGGGCCTGTATATTCTTGGAAGTGCCCGAGCACCTCCATGAAAGTCTGAGGTCGGTTGGCCATCAAGAATCTAAACAACCTCGTTTGGTCAGCCCGCTTTAGCGGATATGTACTAACGTAATTACAGAAACGAAGGAATGCGGTCACGATATCTTTGGCATACTTTCGATCGTTTTTTGTTGCGATAGTAAACAATATTTCTTTTACATCCTCGAACGGACGACTCAATAGCACATTCAGATCTTCTTTTGCATAGAACGGAATACCCTCCGAAGTCATAATGATCTGAAGGGGGATTATTTGGCTCTTCTTCCTTCCGACCACAGCTAAGGCCCTCGCCGTCCCGCTAGCGTTTGCTGCTCTAGCGATCTCCATAATGAACTCCAAGGAGGCAACATGGGACGGGGCCGATTTAACAGTGATGTCGGCAGTTTCCTGACAATGGGCCAGGACCTGTTTGTCAACCCGGAATTGATTATTTCGTATTAGATCTTGGGAATGTGCAATAATGTTCTTGGGCGAACGGTAATTGACCGTCAGTTCGTGATGTTCGAAGGCGTTTTCTAAATGAAGATCTGGCTCCAAAATAAAACCGGGTGTGGAACCTCTCCATTCGTAAATCGCCTGGTCATCGTCGCCAACGATGGTCAGTGAGGCCCGGTTTACACTGACGAGCTTCTTAATCAAGAATAGGTCAAGGGGATTAATGTCCTGAAATTCATCCACCATGATGTGTTGGAATCGGTTGGGCTCAGGAAAGGCCCCTTCACCATAGCGTTCGTCTAGCTTCAGTAGGGTCCAGTATTTCTGATCATCCAGTGAAATCACCGCTGACTCCCACAGATGATCGCATGCCTCCTTCCAGAACGGCAGAAAAGCTCGAAAAAAACTGGGGACATCTTTGCATTCGCTATTGTGCATCTCAAGGTCTGTCAACGATTTGAAGATCGTCGCAAGGAAATAGCGCCCTAGACCGTTCTGGCGCAGCCAGTCTCTGTGTGATTCGAAGTTGTCATAGAGGCCAGTTGGTTGGGAGTGGTTATGCCGAAATCCGGAGGTCTTCATCATATCGATGAGGTCCATCAAGCGGCTATACTTCCAGCGATTCTTCTCCAGCGATGCTTTGATGACCGGATGCTTTGTCCAGATGGGGCGTAGGACGTTTTTCACTAGAAAGAACTTCTCACTCTTCGATGCCTTCACCTCTAGGCTCGATTCAACATACCTTTTCAGATAGTTGTATCCCCATCGATTCAGCGTATCCACCCGCACGACCTGCGTTATACGAGCGAAATCCGGGTCATTCAGAAGTCGATCCTTCAATTCATCTCTCGCGGCTTGGGTGAACGTGAAAATCAGAAAGCGACATGGTCTGTCATTTCTGTGCTCATACAGCCATCGGCAACGCCAAAGCAGCGACAAGGTCTTCCCGCTACCAGCAGGCGCCAATAACCTCACGTATCTCGCGACTGTTTCACAAAACGCCTTCTGAGAATCATCAAGTATCATGATCCATCGTCCCTGGACATCCCGTTCATCTCAGACATTGACTTCGTTGTCATTTATCACATCGTAGCGAGGCGGTCGATTTCGAACATCCTGCCCCAAAGAAGCTAGTGAAAAGCCCTTCCCGGCTAATGTATATGACTTGCTGTTTTACTGCAAGTCGACTTCGCGGCGGCGCTCTCGACTCCGGGCGACTTCGCGGTCATCGGCGACCTCTCGCTCTTCGCCTTTTCAATGAGATAAGGCCGCTAGTGCATTGTATCAGAAATACTTTTCAGTGATTGCTCAGCCAAAGACGGCAAACGAGCTGGCCGCCCCAGTTGTCCAGCCCCTTTAGGGCTGAAGAGGTTTCTGTATTGGTCTGATCTGATCCGTAGGTTAGCACCTACGGCTACTGATGTTATGCCCCTTCAGGGCATTGAACAGCGTTCCTCGTGTAGTTTCACCACCTGGACACAACAGAACTGACTCATTTCCGGCCTTGGATTTAGGCTAAAGACTAAGGTTGTAACAGACCGATAACGGATCAAGACAAATGAGTTACAATACACTAATTAAGTCCTTGACGGTCGAGGACTTTCCTGAACGTTTTTAGAATGATCTTGATGTCCAGTGACAGACAGTGATTGCGGAGATAATACATGTCGTATCTCAGCTTATCGTTGATCGAAAGATCGTCTCGGCCGCTGATCTGAGCAAGGCCAGTAATGCCGGGCTG
>CAZKNE010000204.1:0-4660 GCA_964554005.1 uncultured bacterium
ACCCCGACGAAGTGGAACTGAATAATGAACCTACCGGAGCTGTCCGTTAACCGCAAGATCGCCATTTCGATGGTGATCTGCGTCATAGTCCTGTTTGGGACGATCTCCTTCTTCAAGTTGGGACTCGACCTGCTTCCGGAGCTCGAATACCCATTCGTGTCGGTCATCACGAGCTACGAGGGTGTTGGGACCTCCGAGATCGAAGAGCACATAACGAGGCCCATCGAGGAGACGGTGGCGATGGTCAAGAACGTCAAGACGGTCTATTCCATCTCGCAAGAGGGCTCCTCGACGGTGATAGTCAAGTTCGACTGGGGCACTCAACTTGGTGTTGCGGTGCAAGATATCCGCGACCAGCTCTCCTACCTCACAGACATACTCCCTCGGGATGCGGACAAACCCAAAGTCCTCAAATACAGCACCGAGGACATGCCGGTCATCTTCTACGCCGTCACCGGCCTGGAGAACACTAAGGCACTGAGGGATTATATCCGCGACAACGTAGAGACGCCACTCAACCGATTAGAGGGCGTGGCGTCTGTCTATCCGATGGGCGGCTTGGAGCGAGAGATCAACGTCTTTTTGGACCGGGACAAGCTGCATGGTTTGGGCCTGTCGTTCGAGCATGTGAGGCGCGTCATCGCGGCCGAGAACCTTAACCTCTCTGGCGGGCATATCACTGAGCACGGCGTTGAATATCTTGTCAGGACGCTTGGCGAGTTTGAGGGCGTGCAAGAGATCGGAGATATAATGGTCGCGGCTCCGAACCGAAAGCCGGTCTATCTGAAGGATATAGCGACCGTAAGCGACACGTTCAAAGAGGTCCGTTCGGTATCACGCGTCAACGGTCGAGACTGCGTTCTGGTCGCGATTCTGAAGGAGGCGGGCGCAAACACGGTAGCAGTAGTCGATAGGGTTAAGTCAATACTTGCAGAGCTGGCCAAGCGAATCCCCAAGAGCATCTCATTTGAGCCCATGATGGACCAGGCCAGCTTCATCAAATCAGCCATTCTCGCGACCGCCATGAATGTTCTCGAGGGTGGCATTCTTGCCATCTTGATACTCTTTCTGTTCTTGCGCGCGGTGCGGCCCACGGTGATCATTAGCCTCGCTATACCCCTGTCGATCATCACAACCTTCATAGGGATGAACGCCGCCAACTACACGTTCAACATAATGACGCTCAGCGGCCTTGCGCTCGGCATCGGGATGCTCGTGGATAACGCGATCATTGTGATCGAGAACACGTTCAGGCACCTTGAAGCGGGTAAAGACCCCAAACAGGCCGCGATAGTCGGTGCCTCGGAGGTCAGCAGTGCCATTACAGCATCGACGCTCACAACCGTGGCAGTTTTTGTGCCGATTGCGTTGGCGAAGGGTATCCCCGGCAAGCTAGCAAAACCTCTCGGACTAACTGTTACGATAGCACTCTTCGCGTCTCTCTTCGTGGCGGTTACGATCGTGCCAATGCTCTCCTCGCTAATCCTGACGAAAGGGCGCACTGGGCGGCATAACGGTGGTTCAGGCCGCACCTTGTTCAAGCGTTTCGCGGAGAGGTATAAGGTTTGGTTGGGTTGGGCACTTCGACATAGGGTCGTGGTTCTTGGCTCTACTGGAGTGGTTTTTGTGCTTTCGGTTCTTGCTCTCAATCTAGTCGGGGCAGAGTTCTTGCCCAAGCAGGACAACCCCATGGCCATGTTCCTGTTCAGGATGCCGCCTGGGACGCCGCTGGCAAGAACTGAGGCGGCGGTTGCCAAGATCGAGAAGGTCATGCGCAGCCAGCCTGAGGTCGTTAGGGTTGGTAGTTTCTTGGGACTGTCAGAGGCAACCAAGTATGATGTTGGGACGGGCTGGGGAGCGGCGGCAGTCAATGAGGCAGAGATCATGCTCACGCTTCTGCCCAAAGAGGTGCGGAGGAGAATATCAGACGAGGTGGTGGAGGCCATCAGAGATGAGATTCCCAAAATCCCCGACTCCGATTTCGAGTATCTCGACACGACAGACATGATGACTGGCTCGCAGGCGGGCGAGAAACCGATAGAGATCAAAGTTTTTGGCAAGGACATTGACCGCCTGAAGGAGATAGTCGCTTATGTTCGGAAGCAGTGTGAAGGGATCAAAGGCCTACGGGAGCTACAGAGCACCCACAAAGAGGGCAAGCCCGAGGTCAGGCTCAAGATCGACCGCCACAAGGCAAGCCAGCTGGGGCTTAGTGTCTATCAGATAGCGCAGACAGTGAAGGACGCCATGCTGGGCGTTGTCGCGTCCAATTACAGGGTTGGCGGAGACGAGTTTGACATCAGGTTGAGGCTCAGAGATGCCGACCGCATCTCCGAGGATGATGTCTTGAACATCCCGATCTCCTCGGCGCTAGGTTTCTCCGTTCCGCTCTACCAGGTCGCCACCGTAAATCGCGCTGTCGGCCCAATCAAGATCAGCCGCGAAGATAAGGAACGCAAGATCACCCTCAAGGGCGCGACATTTGGCCGCGACGTAGGTAGTATCGTCTCGGACATCAAAAAACGCCTCAGCAATCTCAGGTTACCAAGCGGTTACTCACTGGACTTCGGAGGCGCATATCAGGAGATGGCGGATTCGTTCAAGGTTCTCTTCGGGGCGCTGGCTGTGGCCGTGCTGCTGGTATTCATGGTCATGGCAGCACAGTTTGAGTCGTTGCTGCAGCCGTTCATCGTGATGTTTGCGGTCCCACTTGGCATAATAGGCGTGGTGTTTGGGCTGTTGGTGACTCACACAACGCTCTCAGTGCCGACGATAATGGGGACGATCATCTTGCTTGGCATCGCAGTCAACGACGCAATCGTCATGATTGACTACATCAATCAACTCCGTCGGAAAGGCGTTGAACCCAGAGAGGCGATAATCAATGGTGCGGCTGTGCGGTTGAGACCCATCCTCATTACGACGATCACGACGGTTCTTGCCGTTCTTCCGCTGTCGTTCTCAACGACCGAGGGCGCCGAGCTCCGGGCGCCAATGGGCATCACGATTGGCTTCGGACTGACCTTTGCGACGCTGCTTACGCTGTTCGTCATACCGTCCATCTACAGCGTCATCGGCAGGGTCTCCTTCAGACCGCCGAAGCAACATTCGTGAGGAAATATGGCCTAATGACTGCACAGCAAAAGACACGGTTTTGTAGAGGCGGCGCTTGCGCCTGTTTCAGTAAACATCTGGAGGCGACATGAAGAGCGAAGTTCAAATAGGTTCAAACGTTATCGGGCCAGGCAGCCCAGTATTTCTGATCGCGGAGGTCGGCTCCAACCACAATCGGGACCTCGGCAAGGCCAGAGAACTCATCGAGATCGCGGCGCACGCAGGCGCAGACGCCGTCAAGTTCCAGACGTTCACAGCCGAAAAGCTCGTGGCGAGAAGCGAATCGCTTCCAGACGGGACCAACCTCTGCGAGCTCTTCAGCAAATACGAGCTTCCTCACGAGTGGCATCGCGAGCTTCTCGACTGTGCTCATGCGCTCGGCATCGAGTTCCTCTCATCGCCGTTTGACTTTGAGGCGGTCGATCTTCTCGATAGTTTGGGTGTGGCGGCCTTCAAGATCGCGTCGGGCGACCTTGACAACCTGCCGCTTCTGGCCCATATAGCGTCAAAGGGAAGGCCGATTATCCTCTCTACGGGTATGGGCACCCTCAGCGAGGTTGGGACGGCGCTTGAGACGATCGCCAAGCAGGGCTGCGACGAAGTCGTCCTGATGCACTGCGTCTCGAGCTACCCTTCACCACCCGAAGCCATGAACCTGAAGGCTATTGATACACTTCGGCAGGCCTTCAGAATCCCGGTTGGGTTATCCGACCACACGTTAGGCTCTCAGATACCCATAGCCGCAACGGCTCTCGGTATTGACCTTTTGGAGAAGCATTTCACTGATAACAGGGAACAAGAGGGGCTTGACCACTCCTATTCGCTGGAGCCTGACGAGCTCAGGGAAATGGTCCAGGCAGTCAGAACCGTAGAGAAGGCACTTGGCTCGGGCGAGAAGGCATGCCAGCCAGCCGAGAGCGAGACTAGGTATTATGCGCGAAGGAGCCTTTTCGCAAAGAGAAACATCCCGAAAGAGAAGAAGATCGAGCGCGATGACATCAAGATCATCAGGCCTCAGCGAGGCATCGAGCCATCATATTTCAACTTTGTGCTCGGCAGACGTGCCCAAAGAACCATTGAGGCAGATGAGCCAATCACTTGGGACGCTATATAAGGCTGTAGGCTGCTTCGCAGTGCGAGACGAGCTCAGCACGTGCGACCCGACCCAATGCGCCCAGACATCTGCCGATCGGCCCAATTACGACGCTCCGCGAAGCCTACCTGACCGTGAAATAGGGGTATGTGGCGCTTGAGTTGTCGGACTTATCGAACGCGACGACTTCGAGCGTCAGGTTGCCCGTAGGGAGTCCCGCTGGCATGAACGTCTGGAATGTCCAGATGCCGTCATTGGCGTGGTCATCGCCTTCAAGGCCGTCGTTGTGAAGAAGCACCCCTGTTGGCACGCCGCCCTCGAGAAACAGCTCCACACGGTCTATGTCCGAAAGGCCGTCGGGATCATCAACATAGACCAATATGCGAAAGATATCACCTGTCTGAATTGTGTCTCGGCCAAAGAAACCGCCGCCGAGTATGACGGGGGCGCCGC
>CAZKNE010000205.1:0-4653 GCA_964554005.1 uncultured bacterium
TATCCCATGGGATAATTTCTGACTTAGGATGTGAGGGGGAGAAGGTTAATTGATGGTTCGCAAGTCTCAGCTCTGGGCGTTAGCTGCGGAGGAGCTCAGAGGTATGGAGGCCGATTTGAGGCGGGAGTTGTTCAACCTACGGTTTCAGAAAGCGACTGGACAGATCCAGAACCCTCTTCGGCTGAGGACGGCTCGGTGTGAGCTTTCTCGCGTGATCACGATTCGAAAACAGAAAGATGTAACTCAGCGGGACAGCGATGGCAGATAGGGCACGGCGAAAGTCAAGAACGGGTGTTGTGGCGAGAGTCGCGGTGGACAAGACGACCGTTGTTGTTATCAAGCACTTGATGAAGCATGCGCGTTACGAGAAATATATCAAACGTGTGAAACGGCTCTTGGTTCACGATGAGCATAACGAGTGTCGGATTGGGGATCGTGTCAAGATCATGGAGACAAGGCCGCTGTCGAAGCGGAAGCACTGGCGGTTGGTTGAGATAGTTGAGAGAGCCAAGTAGGAGTTTCTTGGTCTGAGGACTGTGAGGCGAAATGATCAGAATGATGACTTCCCTCGAGGTCGCCGACAATTCGGGGGCCAAGAGGTTATCTTGTATATCGGTATTGGGTGTTTCGGGTCGGAAGACGGCATCGATAGCGGACATCGTGACGGCATCCGTCAAGGAGGCTGCCCCTGGTTCAAACGTTGCGAAGGGTGAGAAGGTTCGTGCTGTGATAGTTCGGTGTGCCAAAGAGGTCAGGCGTAGAGACGGGTCCTATATTAGGTTCGACAGGAATGCGGCAGTTTTGATAGACAAGCAGAATGAGCCCATCGGCACTCGTGTTTTTGGTCCGGTGGCGAGAGAGCTTCGTGAAAGAAAGTTCATGAAGATTGTTTCCCTTGCGGCAGAGGTAGTATGATCAAACGTGGTCTGGCTAAGGAGCGGCGCAAGAAGTTCCTTATCAAGAAGAATGACACGGTCTTGGTGATCGCAGGCGATGAGCGGGGCAAGCGTGGTCGTGTTCTTCACGTTCTTCACAAGCATAATTCTATCCTGATAGAGAACGTCAATTTCATAAGACGCTCTACTAAGGCGAGGCGGGTCGATCAGAAGGGCGGGATTGTTGAGAAGGAAGGCCCGGTGAGAATATCTAATGTGATGTTGGTCTGCACTAACTGCGACAGGCCTACGAGGATAGCGCACAAGACGCTTTCTGACGGTCGTAAGGTTCGGGTCTGCAAGAAATGCGGGGAGATGATATAGGGGTGTTGAGTTGAGCAGGCTTCTTGCATTTTATAAAGAAGAAGTAGTGCCAAAATTGACAGAGGAGTTTGGCTACAAGAACGTGCATGAGGTCCCGCGGCTCTTGAAGATTGTGGTCAACGTAGGCGTTGGGGAGGCTATTCAGAACTTGAAGCTTTTGGACGAGGCGGCTGAAGAGTTGGCCCAGATCACTGGTCAGAAGGCGGCGATACGGCGTGCTAGGAAGTCGATAGCGGCCTTCAAGCTTCGGGCTAGGATGCCAATAGGTTGTTCCGTGACGCTCCGCGAGAGGCGGATGTATGAGTTCTACGACCGGCTGGTGAATGCTGCGTTGCCTCGTGTGAGGGATTTCAGGGGTGTTTCGGACCGGGCCTTTGACGGTCGTGGGAACTACACGCTTGGGATATTGGAGCAGATAATTTTTCCAGAAATAGATTATGACAAGGTGAGCCGCATTCACGGGCTTTCGGTAACTATTGTGACCACAGCAAGGCGGGATGATGAGGCCCGGCAACTCTTGGCTCATCTGGGTATGCCTTTCAAGAGGACCTAGTTGCTGGACGGTTGATTCGCCCCATTAAGTTGCGACAGGAATAATATGGCAAAGAAATCGCTAATAGCTAAGTGGAAGCGGGCGCCCAAGTTCAAGGTTCGCGCCTACAACCGGTGCAAGATCTGCGGTAGGTCCAGAGGTTATTTGAGGAAGTTTGAGATGTGTCGAATATGTTTTCGGAATCTTGCTCGAGATGGTGAGCTTCCGGGTGTTAGAAAGGCTAGTTGGTAGGGGGTTGGTGCGATGATGACGGACCCGATTGCCGATATGCTGACGAGGATAAGAAACGCGAGCCAGGCGGGGCACAGTAGGCTGAATGTTTCTTGTGCCAAGACAAAAGTCGAGGTTGCTCGTGTTCTCAAGGAACAGGGCTTCATAAGGGGTTACAAGGTGATTCCCGACAGGCTGCAGGGCATGTTGAGGATTTACCTGAAATATGGGAAGGACTCTACACCCGTGCTCAAGGGTATTCAGCGTGTGAGTAAGCCGGGGCATAGGGTCTATCGGGGTTTTGATGAGATGCCGAAGGTCCTTGACGGGTTTGGTGTCTCAATTGTGACCAGTTCAAAGGGCGTAATGACCAACAAAGACTGCGCTCGCAACCGCTGCGGTGGCGAGATTATTTGTAACGTTTGGTAGGTTCTGATGTCCAGAGTAGGCAAACAGCTGATTCCCATTCCGGACGGAGTGAAACTGGCGATTGATGGGCTTGACCGAGGGCGCCAGCGTGTGGTTGTGAAGGGCGCAAAAGGCGAGCTTCGTCTCGATCTGTTGTCGAGCATCCAGGCGACGCTCACGGGGTCTGTTCTTGCGGTGGAGCGGAGCGACGATTCTTCCAGGAGCCGTGCCTTGCATGGTTTGACACGGGCTCTTATCAATAACATGGTTCGTGGTGTTTCAGAGGGTTTCGAGAAGGTTCTGGAGATATACGGCCTCGGTTACAAGGCCAAGATAGAGGGTAAGAATGTCGTGCTGGCGCTTGGCTACTGCCACCCAGTTGTCTATCACATTCCCTCTGGGATAGAGATTCACATCGAGAGCGATATCGTCATTAAGGTACGAGGCGCCGACAAACAGCAGGTTGGCCAGGTGGCGGCTGAAATTAGGTCGTTCCGCAAGCCGGAGCCATACAAGGGGAAGGGAATCCGTTACAGGGGCGAGCGCATTCGCCGCAAACAAGGTAAGGCCGGCGCTTAGCGCTGATAGATAGAGGTTTTCGGGTTGAATCGCAAAATCAAGAACAAGAAGGTAACCGCGAGGTATAGGAGGCATTTGAGCATTCGGAAGCGAATTTGTGGTACGAAAGCTCGGCCTCGGCTCTGCGTTTTCAGGAGCTTGAGAGAGATCTATGGTTTTCTAGTTGACGATGAGCGGGGCTACACGTTGGTCTGTGAATCGACGCTAAGTCTGCGCAGGAGAGGCTCGCTGAAGGGTGGCGGGAACAAGGATGCTGCGAAGGTGGCCGGGGCGAGTCTCGCCAAGAGGGCTATCGAGGCGGGCATTGAGAGTGTGGTCTTCGACCGGGCGGGATACAAGTATCATGGTAGGGTAAGGGCGTTCAGTGATGGCGCTCGTGAGGCCGGGCTGAAGTTCTAGAGAGTCAGGAGGATTATTTGGATTACGTTGCCCCGGAAGGGCTTGAGCTCGAGGAACGGGTAGTTTACATAAACCGTGTGGCCAAGGTGGTCAAGGGCGGTAGGCGTTTTGGGTTCACGGCGGTCGTTGTTGTGGGCAACAAGTCCGGGATAGTCGGAGTAGGGCTTGGCAAAGCACGAGAGGTTCCCGACGCGATTCGCAAGGGTGTGGAGCAGGCCAAGCGCTCGCTCATTCGATTTCCGCTTTCTGGGACAACGATACCGCATGGGGTGCTTAGTACTTTTGGCGCCTCGACAGTTGTTTTGAGGCCGGCGTCTGCTGGGACGGGCGTTATCGCTGGTGGTGCTGTTCGTGCAGTGATAGAGATGAGCGGGGTGCAGGATGTTTTGACGAAGTGTCTTGGTAGCCGCAATGTTCATAATGTGGTTATGGCGGCGGTCAAGGGGCTAAAGTCGTTGAGAGATGGTGAAACTATCGCAAAGGAGCGGGGCGTTCCAGTGGAATTGGTTCTGGAATGATTGGCTCGGGAGTTTTTAGTTGTGGCTGAGAAGGTAAGAGCAACGCTTGTTCGTAGCCCGATAGGGCGGTGCAAGCGTCACAAGGATACGGTAGCCAAGCTAGGGTTTAAGCGTCTGCGTCAGACGATAATCAAGGAGAATCGTCCTGAGATAACAGGGATGCTCAAGAGCGTCAGTTACTTGGTTGAAATCGAGCCGTTTTCTGATGAGGAGGGGGCGGATGCTTAAGTTGCATGATCTTAGGCCAGCGGCCGGCTCTCGACATAAGAAGAAGCGAGTGGGCAGAGGGCCCGCCTCGGGGTGCGGCAAGACTGCTGGGCGCGGGCACAAGGGGCAAAAGTCGAGGTCGGGCTACAGTATGCGTCGCGGCTTTGAGGGAGGCCAGATGCCGCTTGTCCGTAGGGTGCCAAAGCGCGGTTTCAACAACCCGACGAGAGTTGAATACACAATTTTGAACGTTGAGCAGCTCAACAGGTTTGCAGATGGCACGGTCGTTAATCCTGAGTTTCTCAAGGATAAGGGGCTTTTCAAGCGCAGGACGATCGGGCTGAAGATACTTGGAGATGGAGAACTGACAGCCTCGCTCACGGTGCAGGCTAACAAGTTCACCCGGACGGCGATGAAGAAGATCGAGGCGGCGAGTGGCAAGGTCGAGGTCCTATAGTCTTGCTTGAGAAGATTCAGAACATGTTCAAGATTCCGGAGCTCCGGCGCCGGATTCTCTTCA
>CAZKNE010000206.1:0-4634 GCA_964554005.1 uncultured bacterium
TCTCATCATCCGATACATCTCATCTTTGACCTTCAGCTTCAACTTCTTGAGCCGTTTTTCTTCGATTTCGTTCTCCAGTGAATGGTCTGAACTCTCGGACAGAGCGACCAGTTTCTTGTCCAGCGAACCGTGCATCTCCTCGAGTTTCCGGAAACTCTCTGATTCGGTTCTCAAAGCTTCCCGAAGTGATGTATCGTCCATGTTCATTCAAAAGGCCTCCTGTTTATTTGTTCTTCCTAGATTCGATGTCAGTAGCCGACAGATGCCGCGCGAACACTGTCACGAGTGTGCCTGCGAAGCTGGATTGTCATGAGATTCCTCCAGCACTTCATAGCATTCGCTTGCTCGCGCTTTATTGAGTGATTTTGCGGGCAGCTCGAGCACCTTTAGCGTCTTGCGATGTCCCCGCTTGCTTATCTCGATACGGTCTCCAACTTGCACGGCTCGCCCTGACTTGGCGACATTGCCGTTGACTTTCACACAGCTCTGGTCGCATAGCTCCTTGGCAAACGCGCGGCGCTTAGCGAGCAAGCTAGCTTTTAGGAATACGTCAAGGCGCATTGAGCATAACCCTTACGTAGCTTTTGGCCCTAATCTCCTTGATGAAAGCGTCGTAGCGACTCTCGAACTGCTGGGCGTAGAGCTGTTCTCGTATCTGCTGTTTCAGTTGGGGGGTCATCGCAGCATCTCCGCCCTGCCTTCCCAGGAGCCGGATAATATGAAACCCCATGGGGCTCTTGATGATGCCGCTTACGTCGCCGACCTTCATCCCAAACAAAACTTTGGAAAGCGAGGGAAACATCTCGTCTTTGCCCAGGAACCCCAGACCCTCGCAGCTCTTTACCGCGTCCTTAGCAGATTGACACACCTTGTCGAACGGATCGCCCATCTGAAGACGCTTCAGCGCACGCTCGGCGGCTGACTTGGCAGCCGCGACCTGGGACGCATCGTCGAAATCAGCGACCTTAAACAGTATCTGAGCAAAGTTGACTCGCTCGGACGAGGCGATAACGTCCTTGTTCTTCTCGGCGTAGGCCATGATCTGCTCCTCCGAGACGTCAATCAATGAGCGGACCTTGCCGTCGAGCATGGTCTGTTCCATGTATTCATCCTCAAACAAGGCCTTCAATGATGGGAGCGTTAACCCCTCGGCAGCCAGCATCCGCTCAAACTCTTCGGTTGACCCGGCGCCGGCCCTCTTCATCGTGTGGTCTATCCTCTTCTGGACAAGCTCCTTGCCCGGGGAGATACCCATTCGCCTCGCCTCAGAGACGATCAGACGTCTATCGATTAGAAGGTTGAGCAACTCACGTTCTCGCTGCATAAGGCTCTCCGCTCTTTGGCTTGAGCGTGGCTGCTTCTTAAGGGACCGATACTTGTCGTCGGAGAACAGAGCCCGCGCAAGCTCGTATTGGGTAACGACCTCGCTGTTGGCTATCGCGACGATCCTGTCGGCGAGCTCCCGCTTTCGCGACTCTTCTGCGGAAGCACCCCTCGGCAGCATCGCTAGAACCAGCGCCGCCAACAGCACCACCGATAGGCAGACTAGGGAACGCATCAGCCCTCGCCCGAGCACTACAGAATCTCCTCCGGAAAAAGCTTGACCCTCCACTTACTCTTAAGTTCCTTCACCCATTCATCATACCGAACTTTCGCTTTTTGGGCAAAGACCTTTGCTCTCACCTTGTCCTTCACCTCATCAAAGGCAGGAACTTGCGACTTTTTTATCTTTCCCACCTTGAAAATGTGGTAGCCGAAGGAAGTGTGCACAACCTTGCTATTCTTACCCTCTGAAAGCTCAAATATCGGCGTCTGGAGCTCGGCAGGCAGTTCGCCTCGTTTGACCCACCCTAGGTCGCCCCCTTGCGCCGCCTCAGGCGCCACCGAATACTCAGCGGCCAGGCTTTCAAAGCTCCGCTTTCGGCGGGATAGCAGCCGAAGTATCTGCTTAGCGGTCTCGGCATTCTGCACAAGAACCTGACGCGCCTTGACCTGACGAGGCACCAGGAAATCCGAGCTATGGTTTGCGTAATACTCCCTCATCTCATCATCCAACACCTCGATCTTTTTAGTTACGTTGGCGTCGATCAGATTCGAGCGAATCAGGTCTGCCTTGGCCTGATTGAGCCACTCGGCATAGCTGAGGCCACTCTGCGAAAGATACTCGTCAAAGTGCCCCGGACCGTAAGCCTTCTTCAGATTCTGGACGTAGTCAGCCAGCTCAGCATGAGTGAAGCTGATCCCGCTTTGTTTCGCCTCTTGCATAATCACCTTCTGTAAGGCCATGTCCTCCAGATAAGCCTTGGCATCACGGTAGTTGGCTTTGGCGAAACCAGCCAGGAACTCATCCCTGGTTATCACGCTCGAGCCGAACTGCGCCACCAGCCTCGGCGGCTTGGCGGCCGGCTTCTCACCTGTGCAGCCTGTCTCAATCGCCGCAAGAAGCAACCATGCTGCGCAGCCAAAGAGCAGAAGTTTGCGAGTGCCAGACCGCTCGTGCATTTCTACTTCCGGTTCTCCCTAGTGAGGAACGCCCGAATAAACGGGTCTATGTAACCGTCCAAAACAGCATCGACGTTCCCCACATCAACATTAGTCCTGTGGTCCTTGGCCATTTGATATGGCTGCAAGACGTAAGAACGGATCTGGCTGCCCCAGGCGATCTCCTTCTTGGCGCTGTGCTCGGCCTGTTCAGCCTTTCGCCTCTTGTCCAGCTCCAGCTGATACAGATTGGACTTGAGTATCTTCATCGCGAGCTCCCGGTTGCGATGCTGCGATCGCTCGTTCTGACATTGTGCCACAACGCCCGTTGGGATGTGCGTTATCCGAACGGCAGTATCTGCTGTATTGACGTGCTGACCACCTTTTCCGCTGGCATGGAAGGTATCAATCCGCAGGTCCTTCTCCTCGATATCGATCTTGATCGAATCGTCAACCTCTGGCATGACCGAGACCGCCACGAACGAAGTGTGCCGCCTTCGGTTGGCATCGAAAGGAGATATCCGAACCAGCCGATGGACGCCTGTTTCGCTCTTTAAGTAGCCGTATGCATGAAGCCCTGTTACCAGAATCACCACGCTCTTGATGCCGGCCTCGTCCCCAGGCAACCGGTCAAGAATCTCGCATTTGTAACCATGTCTCTCTCCCCAGCGAAGATACATCCGCATCAGCATCTCGGCCCAATCCTGCGCCTCGGTTCCGCCGGCGCCGGGCTGAATCTGAATAATGGCGTTCTTGCCATCGCTTTCGCCGCTAAGAAGTGCTCTGACCTCCATATCAGAGAGCAGGTCTCTCATCGCCCGGACCTCGCCCGCCACCTCTGCCAGAACCGCCGCGTCGCTCTCCGAGGCGGCTAGCTCAGCCATCACGGACGCATCCTCAAATCGTGCAGTCAGGGCGGAAAACTCCTCCACCCGCTTCGCGAACGCGCCCCTCTGCTTCATCAGCTCACCAGCCGCAGCTGGGTCCCGCCAGAGATCCTCGGACTTCAGCTTCTCATCAAGCTCCTTCATCTTCTGCTCAGCGACATCTACGTCAAAGATACCTCCGCACTGTCTCAATCTGGCTCGAGAGCTCCCGAAGCTGCTGCTCTATCTCCTGTGCTTCCAATCATTACCTCCTCAGATCATCGATTGAATATCGGAATAATACCAACTGCCACGCGAGCAATCACCCGCTCAACTTACCAGAAACTCCAAGCATCGCATCGCGGCTGGGAATATGAACTGCTGAAATACGCCAATATACAAGAGAAAAACCAGTATTAAGAAGCCATACCGCTCGACCTTCAAATACTCAACCGCAAGGCGTCTGGGCAAAAGCCCGGTCACGACGCGGCTGCCATCGAGCGGCGGAATCGGTATTAAGTTGAACAGGCCAAGGATCAGGTTGATGAATATGAACATGACCGTCAAGTCAAGCAAGACTGACTGCCCAGCTACGAGGCCTTTCAGAAGCCTGAACACCAGTGCACCAGCGAGCGCTAGAATGAAATTGGCTATAGGTCCCGCCATGCCGACCCACATCATCCCCCTCAATGGGTTTCGGAAATACCTAGCATCGACTGGGACGGGCTTTGCCCACCCGAAGATCACCGGGGAATGGGCTAGATATAGCATCAGCGGGAACAGAATGGTCCCGAAGATGCTGATGTGCTTTGCGGGGTTCAGGCTTAGGCGCCCCATTTCCTCGGCCGTGGGGTCACCCAAGCGCCTCGCCACATAACCGTGAGCGACCTCGTGGAAGGTCAGCGCCAGCAAAAACACCGGAATGCTAAGTAACAGCCCGTGCAATTACCCGCGCCCCCCGAACCTAAGCGTCCATAGCTTACTGTTCACATTCTCAACATAACAAATTGACTAAATGCAATCAACAAAGTCCGCTCATCTCATCACAGATTTCCAACGCGCGCTCTGCATGGTGCAATCCGATGCTCCCAACAGGAAAACCACCCGGCGGCCGATATGTGCCGGAGTCTCCTCAGTCGCTACGGGCGCTGCGTCGTCCGATACAGCCTCTCGTCAAGGATGCTATCCAATAAGTCCGTGTGGAGTCGTAGGGGCGGTGCTTGCCCCGCCCTATGTCCGTTTGGCAAATCATAAGGAGGGTGCAGCAAGCAGCACCCCTACTATGCC
>CAZKNE010000207.1:0-4616 GCA_964554005.1 uncultured bacterium
CTTGTCAGCCCGGTCATCGAGTGCAACAAGATATTTGACATCGGCGAGCCTTACACCGATGACAATCCTGAGAACGGGAAGTTCGACCCCGGCCAGGAGCAGTATCAAGACCTCGACATGAACGACCAGTATGACGCTGGCATCGCCATCTATTGCTACACACCACCTTTCTATTTTGGTCCGTGCGTTCCGCTGATTCGGTTCAACCAGATTATTATGAGCACTGACCGCAGCATCGCTCGGGGCAGCTTGCCAATAGTCTTTGAGAACACTCTGCCGATCATGCTCGATGTCGGGGGCTCACCGCAGAATCCGATCCCTGATGGTAACCTGATTCGGCAAAAGGCAAATGACGACCGCTTCGTCTCGGCCATCGGCATAAAGGGCTATATCAAGCCGGGCGAGCTGGACGACAGCACCGGCGCTTACAAATACGTGAACTACTTCCTCCCGCTCGTTGACGACAGGGCGGTGGCCTCGGGCCAGGTCTCGCCGACAAACCAACATCTCCCATACGTGGTTCTGGAAGACCTCGTCATCGCCGATAGCTGCAATCTGGCTGTTCCGCCTAACTGCGTTGTCAAGTTCGGCGCGGACACGAGCCTCGAGATTTTGGGGACGATCGAGACCTCCAACCTGTCCGCTTCGCGCAGCTATTTCACATCGCTTCATAACAACGTTTACGGGCTGAGGGTGCCTGGGAGCAACAGCCACCCCGCTCCGGGCGACTGGTATCAGTTCAGGGTCTGCTGCGAGGATTGCCTGGTCCAGAACAGCAACTTCAGCTATGGGACGTTCGTCAAGATCGATCAGTGCTCCCCAACTGTAATCAACAACACAGTCTCCGATTTTTATCTTTATGGTCTTTATGTATATGCCGAATCGCAGTTGGCGAGGCCGGAGATATCGCGCAACGTGATACAGGACTGCGGTCATGTGGTCGATGCGGCGAGCGGCATCTACGAGGGCGGCGGCATCTGCCTCGAGACGGGGCGCGATTATTTGGGCCCGTGCGAGCCGACACTTCAGGGCAACAGACTGCAAAGCAACAACGGCTACCCGCTAACGCTTCTTGGGACGTGCGACCCCGTTTACATCAACAACACCTTGATGAGCAACTCCTACCGAGCCGTCGCGATAGGCGGGACAATACGCGGCCGGGGAGCGACTTGGGATGATGTAACTGGCTATCACTATCCTTACGTGGTCATAGACCCCGTGGTCGTGGCCGGGGGCTACAGGGCTAACGGGCTTTCGACTGCCATCATCTCGAGCGACACGCTTGATGGCGTCATGGACACCCTCGTTGACGAGACCGCCAACTGGAAGGAGAACGTCCTGACTGGCTCGATGTTGACCCCCAACACCGACCGGCCCGAGCAGTTCGAGATAGTGTCCAACACCAGGACCTCGATTGTGGTTGGCTCCGACATGTCCGGCATTGCCCAGAGCGGAGACCCCTACGAGTTCGTCGTGAAGGATACGGTCGTGGAAGTCCCTCTTGGAACGATAGTCAAGTTCGCCAAGGGGATGAGCATTTATGTGAAGGGTCAGCTCGAGCTCAACGGCACGACCCGCGACAGAGTCTATTTCACATCTTTCAATGACGATTCCGCCGGCGGCTCTGTTCTTCTATCGGGCTCAACGCCGATGCCTCAGCCGGGCGATTGGGAATACATCAAGGTCGAGAACGACAACAACAAGATTGAGGAATGCGTCTTCAAGTATGGCACTTCGATCTACATAGATAGCTGCTCGCCGTTGCTCCAGCACAACTCCATCGCGATGTTCTCACGGGCGGGTATCCACTGCTACGCACACAGCGCGAAGGCCTCGCCCTCCATCCTCAACAACGCGATCATGTGCAATCGCAATGGAGTTCGTTGTGAGACAGACCCTGGGTTTACCGATCCCAACGGCGCGATGCCGATGATCCACTCCAATGACCTCGTCAGCAACGAGGAGTATGGGGTCGTGAACCTCCAAGAGGGGGCAGAGATCGACGCCGTGCTCAACTGGTGGGGTGCCGTCGATGGCCCATCGGGGGATGCACCCGGAAGCGGAGACGGCATCTATGACGTGTCCCTCTACAAGCCATTCCAGGGCGAGCCCAACTTCGAGACCGATTCTGCCCCTCCAGTGTTCTCGGATGTGTTCCCGGCGCCGTATTCGGTCGATGTGCAGACGACCACTATCGTCATGTTGACGGTTACGGACGTCGGCAAGGGCGTTGACACTAATTCTGTCTCGATAAAGGTCGATCATGGCGACGGCGGGGGCTTCGTGTCCGTGATGAAGGACGGCGAAGACCTCCACTACAACGGGGGCTATGTGAGCCGCGAGAACGTCGAGAACGGCTACCGTTATAGCTATGTTCCCGGACGGTCATTCGCCGCAAACAGGCAGGTGTGCGTCAAGATGCAGGTCGGCGACCTCGAGCTCTGCCCCAACAAGGCTCAATACACGTTCTGCTTCTGGACTGGGAGAAGCATTGGGCTCAACTTTGGCCGAGTGGAGCCTGAGATCGGAACGGTCAAGACGCAGTTCACGTACAGCGCTGACTTCTTCGACAGGGACCTTGCGGCTCCCGCATCTGCGCTGGTCTATATAGACAACATGCCACGTAGCATGAGCCTCGTGGCAGGTGACCCGTGGGAGGGAACCTACTCATACACCACATCGTTGAAGGTCGGCTATCACACCTTCTACTTCCAGTTTGAGGGCGGCGGTGGCGCCGGCACGGTGAGGCTGCCTGAGTCCTACGACGTGCCGCCATACTTCTATGGTCCGACTGTCCTATCGGAGGATACAACCAACACCTGGCCGATGTTCAGGCACGACCCCGGTCACAGCGGCAGGTCCCCGATTGCTGCGACCTCCGCACCGACGCTCAACTGGAGCTTCACCGCGGGCGATTACATTATCTCCTCACCCGTAGTCGATGCTGACAACACCGTCTATTTCGGATGCTATGACGGCAACGTCTATGCAATGAACACCGATGGGACGGTCAAGTGGGCTGCAAGCACCGGGGATTACATCGCCAGCACGCCCGTCATCGACGAAAGCGGGAACCTATACGTCGGCTCGGGCGACCATTATTTCTATAGCTTCAATCAGGACGGCTCGCTCAACTGGACCTACAAGACCGGCGGCGAGATCGATTCTTCGCCTACAATAGGGATTGATGGAAATATCTACTTCGGGTGCCACGACGGTTACCTGTACTCGATGACGTCAGACGGCAACCTGCGCTGGCGGTTCCGCACTGGCAGCTGGGTAACGTCCTCGCCGGCGATATGGTTCGACGGGACGGTCTTTTTCGGCTCGGACGACAACAAACTCTATGCAGTCCGGCACGACGGCAACCTGCGATGGAGCTATGATACTGATGCGGTGATCACCTCATCGCCGGTCGTTGGACCTGACGAGACAACCTATGTCGGCGCTGGCTACCAGATACTCGCCATCAACTCCGACGGGACGCTGAAGTGGCGCGTCAATGCCGACAACATTGTTCACTCCTCGCCCGCGCTTTCTGATGATGGCGTGCTCTATGTCGGCTCCTATGACCATAACCTCTACGCAATAGAGACGTCAACGGGCACGGTCAAGTGGACCTACGTTGCCAACAACGTGATCCATACCTCCCCCGCGATCGACGCCAACGGGAACATCTTGTTCGGGTCCCACGACGGGAACCTCTACTGTTTGGGCAAGGACGGGTCGCTGCTGTGGCGCTTCTACGACCCATTAAGGCCCGGATACGGCTTCGATGTCCACAGCTCGCCCGCAATCGGCCCGGACGGCAGCGTTTATTTCGGCTCCGAGGAAAAGTTCTATGCGCTGGCGGAGCTGCCTGTTCACAATACGGCGCCCACGCTCTCCGATGCGTCTTGCGCGCCCTCAGGCAAGAGCATAACTCGATATACGTTCAAGATTCACTATTTCGACCGCGAGCAGGAGCCGCCGTCGGTGGCAAAGATCATCGTGGACGACGCCGAGTATGCGCTCGCATTCGATTCCGGAGAAGAAGCAGACGGCTACTACTCCGCTCGCATAATGCTCACGCCCGGGGAACACACCCACTACTACCTGTTCGCTGATGCGACAAGTAAGACGACTAGGTATCCCGCGGTCGGCTCAATTGATGGCCCCAACATTGAGGAAGGTTCATCAGGAACAGCGTTTGCCCGCTCCGCACCGCCAACAGTCTGGATGGCCGGTTATTTCGGCTCTCACGTCTCTCAGCGGCTCGGCGGCAAGTTGCATGTTGTGGCCTATTGCACCGACACGGACGATGACATCGCACGCGTTGATCTGTGCTACAACGGCGAGCCGCTTGTCCCACTCAATGACGATGGCCAGTCTCAGGACGGTCTCGCTGGAGATGGGATTTACGGCTGCTTCGTCGATGTTAAGCCGGGCTTTTCTGCCGGCTGCTATCTATTGGAGGTGGTGGCGACCGACGCCGAGGGCAACGCCAGCAACGTCTGGCCCTACGTCACGATCGATGATTATCCGCGGTTCGACCTCCCGGGACTAACGGGCATATCGTCCGCGGCAGTCTCGAACAGCGAGGCCACGCCGGTCGGCGGCAAGCCCACATCGAATCT
>CAZKNE010000208.1:0-4609 GCA_964554005.1 uncultured bacterium
CAGGAGGAATGGGAGCGGATTTCGTTGTCCTAGCGCTCTGCTTCAGCTGTGGGATTTGGGGGAACCTGACTTCCTGTCCCTCCTCGTTATTATCATGTCGTCGCGCGAAGCGTCTTTTTGGGCTAACGCGCTTCTTGACCTTTCGCATTTCATACAATGGACAGCCTAGAAAGCCCGTCCTACGCACCTCGTTCGCATGGACAGCCTCAAAAAGGCCGTTCTACGCCGCAATAAGTAGCAAAGTGAGCAAGTGATCAGTTGGACGACCTGCAAAGGCGAAGACCAAAAATGTGCCGGTACCACGGCTGGAGCCTGCCGCGCTGTGCCGAACGGCAGAACCGGGCGGGGCCGGCCCAGCCGCTGCCGCGATTGACCCGGCGGTAGCCACCACTAGGACCCGTAGGGTCAGTATCCGGATCCGGCCGCGTCCCATAATAATCTGATGAATGCCAGTCCCAACACCACTCGCAAACATTCCCGTGCATGTCATAAAGGTCCCAGGCGTTCCGCTCCTTCTCGCCAACCGCGTGTGTCGTTGAAGCTGAGTTGCCAAGATACCAGCCGGCGCGATCAAGATCAGAATCAGAATCGCCAGTATAGAACCGTGTCGTAGTTCCTGCCCGACACGCATACTCCCACTCCGCCTCCGTCGGCAAGCGGTAGCCATTGGCGTCGAAATCACACGACACATCTGCCGAAGTGATGTGATTGCCGTCGTAATCCATGTTCGTCATCGTGTAGGATTGGGCGTAGCCTTCCGCCTCAGACAGCTCGTTACAGAAACTTACGCAGTCAAACCAACTAACACCCTCGACAGGGTAGTTGTCGCCGCTGAAGGAAGAATCATTCCAGCCGACGATGTCTTCCCACTGTTTCTGCGTGACCTCAGTCTCCGACATCTGAAACGCCGAGATATTCACCGTCCGCTGAGGCCCCTCGTGCGATTCGCGTTCCGACTCGTCCTCGGGCGAACCCATCAGAAAAGACCCGGCCGGGATGGAGACCATACATATTGATGGGCCTACTGAATCGTAGATAAATGGCGCCAGGCTGAGATTACTGGCCCAACTCCAGGTTCCAGGCTGAAGGCAGAGCGAGGCGAAGGCGTATTCCCCCTCTTGGCTAATCGGCGGCGCAGGCAGCACAGAAGGAACCTCGAAGCGGAAGTGTGCCGTCATGTCGAATTGGCTGGGCATCCTCAGCTCTGCGCTCCAGGGCACGATTGCCAGGACCCAGCCGGACGGCCCCAGGGTGTATATGCCCCCGTCGGGCGTCAGCAGTCCGATGCATAAGTCGAGCGTCGGACAGTTGCCTGGCTTCCGGACAACTAACGTGACCTCGATCGTGTCGCCAGGCTGATAGTAGGTCTTGTCGGTATCAATTGTGAGCGTTGGCTCAGCCAGGGCCATCGTCCAAACCGCCAGAACCAGTGCAAAAACCACAAGAACAACTGCTGCTCTCATCTTTGTCCCTCCTTTCAGGGAAGTTGATGTTATATGCGTCCGCCTTTAATGAGCGCAGTGCGAATTACAACACAGAACGATAAAAACCCATAATGGAAAGCATTATATGCCGGGAGAGGGTGAGATTCCAAGCGAAAGACTGACCTGCCGCATGCCTACGCGCTCAACGTGGCTCTGCTACACTTTCGACGTTCCGTATTCAGCTTGCCTCACGAGCCAGCATGTTTTTGGCGATCGTCAAGGCGTCGCTTCGCGGGCAGGGTCATCTCTTGCCAAACAGGTAGCGGACGATGACACGGGCGATGGCGAGCGAATCGCGCAGCTGTCGGAAGTGGCTCTGACCGTCAGGCTTGTAGATGAGCGGCGTCGGAACCTGCTCGATTCTGCCGCTACTAAGGCAGGTCTCAAGCAGAATCTCGGTCTCCGTCGCGAAGCCGTGCGTGGTCAGTTCGTCCAGCCGAATCGCCGAGAGCTTGTAAAGCCGGAAGCCGCACTGGCTATCACGAATCTTCGTTCTGCATATTGTCGAGACCCAGAAGCTCGAGAGGCGGTTCGCAAGCAGCCTGAGAAACGGCATCTTGCCCAGCGAGAACGGCCGGCAGCCAAGCACGAGCTCGCAATCTGTCTCGATGAAGCTAGCGAGTAGGTCGGGGATCGAATCGACCGAGTGCTGCCCGTCTGCATCAAGCGTGATGGCGACGTCATAGCCGTGTCGCTGAAGGTAGCCAAGTCCGGTTATGAGAGCCGCTCCCTTGCCGAGATTGGTCTGGTGCCGCAGCACGAGATCGGCGTGCTCGTCGGCAATAGCCTGCGTGCCGTCGGTCGAGCCATCGTCAACGACCACGATTGCGTCCGGCGAGTGCGACCTTGCCCCTTCTAGGACAGACCTAATTGTGTTGGCGGCGTTATAGGCGGCGATCAGGACAGCGAATCTGTGGGACGATTCGTTGTTCATGCCAGTGCTGCCTCTTTTCAGAGAAGATACGAGATGCCGATGCCCACCTGGGCGAATAGGAGGATCAGATACATGTGCTTCCAAGATGGGTGGTTGCGCTCGGTGGCGAGCTCCTCGGGTCTCCTCACGAGGAGGTATCCAGCGTAGGCTCCCCACGCCACGAGCAAGGCCGAGACGATGACCAACGCTGTGTGGTTGCCCGAAAGGGTCCCCGTGGCAACTCCAAGCGGTATCAGCAAGAATGGGACGACCAGGGACATAGCGACAACCCAGGCCGCCTTTCTGACGCCGAGGACGATCGGCAACGTCATGCAGCCTTGAGCCCTGTCGCCGTTCATGTCCGCGAAATCCTTTGTTGAGGCGGCCCCGAGCACGAATAGGCCGAACACCATGCCGATGAACCAGGGCTCTCTCGCATTCACCTCGGCAACAGAGGCCCAGCCAGCCACGATCAGGAGTAGTCCCCTTGGAACCGCGATTGTCAGGTTGGCGAGCCAGCAGATACGCTTCGTTCTCAGCGGCGGCGCGGAGTATGCATAGGTTGCGAAGGCAGTGAAGATCACGATGATAAGGAAGGTCCGGTTCACGAACGCGGCAAGCGCGATCGAGGCGGTGTAAAGGAGCAAGACCGCGATGCTGGCCTGGCGAATGGTCATTCTCTTGGATGGAAGCGGTCGAGTTGGTTTGTTTATGCGGTCGATTTCGATGTCGAATATCTGGTTCAAGCCGTTCGAGGCGGCGTTCAGGAGCATGGCGGCTATGGCGCCGATGTAGGCGGGAGGGGGAGGCAGGGAGTGTTTCGCCATCACAGCGGCGGAGAGAAACCCCACGAATGGGGCGAGCAACGTAAACGGCCTTGCGAGCGCAAGCAACCGCCTAATAGCGCCCCGGCTCATTCCGCGTCCGAGACATCAAAGAAATTCACAACCGCTGCCCGAAAAGCAGCGTCAGTCCTCACCGAGTTGATCCAATTTCTAAAGCTCATGCTGCCAGGAAGGTTGCGGCTATACCAGGCCGCAAACTTCCGGAACCGGCGCACTGGATCGCCCTGCGCCTCGTGCACCGTCATGCGGTAGTGCCACAAGAGGACTCTTCCGATCTCCTGACGTTCCGGTTTGGTGGTCTCGACCGGCCCGCCGTCAAATGCCGCCGAGATGTCCTTGAAAACCCACGGGTTGCCCAGCGCAGCCCGTCCTACCATCACCGCGTCGCAGCCCGTCTCATCGAGCATTCTCAGCGCGGCGATGGGGCTATCAACGTCCCCGTTTCCTATAACTGGAATGGCCACAGCCTCCCTCACCCTCCCGATGAGCGACCAGTCGGACTTGCCTCTGAACCGGTCTGTGCCTGCGCGCGGATGAACTGTTACGGCCGATGCGCCGAACTCCTCGGCTAGTTTGGCCACAAAAACGCAGTCGGACGAGTTCCTCTCATAGCCAGCCCGCATTTTGACCGTCACCGGGACCCCGGCGGACTCTACTACCCGGCGGATTATCTGGCTCAGCAGGTCGGGAGCACGCATCAGTGCGACACCAGAGCCGCTCTTTAGAATCTTGGGCACCGAGCAGCCAACGTTGATGTCGATTAGATCGACGCCAGAAGACCCCACAATCGCAGCAGCCTCAGCCATGACTTCGGGCTTTGCTCCGAAAATCTGCGCCGAGATCGGTCGCTGAAAGTCATCAAATCGCAGCAGCCGCTCGGTCTTTCGGAAGTTTCTGACCAGTGCCTCGCTGCTCACCATCTCCGTGCAGACAAGGTCGCAGCCGAATCGCTTGGAGACCTGCCTGTAAGCATTGTCAGATATCCCAGCCATCGGCGCGGCGCAAAGCCGGCCCGAAACCTCCACGGGGCCAATCGAGAACATGCTCTAGGCGACTGCCGCGGCTGAACGCTCGTTCACGATCGCATGTGGACGGCATCTGCCTACACACAGGCCACACTGCTCGCATTTGTCATAGTCAAGGACGGCCAGGTTGTCTTGAACCTGTATCGCCTCGAAAGGGCAGACCTGCTCGCAGAGCCTACAGCCTATGCAGCCCACTGGGCAGACCTCTCTAACTTCCTTGCCCGGCGCCTTGGAGCTGCACAAAACATGAATCGTCCGCCCAAACGGCACCAGCTTGATTATATGCCTCGGGCACGCCGCGACACACTGACCGCAGCCGGTGCATTTGTCGTCATTGACGAC
>CAZKNE010000209.1:0-4600 GCA_964554005.1 uncultured bacterium
GTCTATCTCAATCGCCTTGTTGAAATCCTCAATTGCCTGGTCGTAAAGGTCTTTTTCGAGACTGGCTCGTCCACGATTGTAGCAAGCGTCCGCATCCTCGATGGGCTGATCGCGGGTGTCCCATTCGTCAGCGGTAGTAGCTGAAGACGCAACAGTTTGAGCCCAGTCGGCAGTCACGATCGCTTCGGTGACTGGGGCCGCGAGTTGCGCGCGTCTTGACGCGCATCCCGAGACAATGAAGCCAACAACTGTGAGTACCGCAAAAAACACGCTCGCTTTTTTCATCTCTCTCTACCTCAATTTTGCCTCTAACTCTCGTTCTTGCTGTCTGAGTGTCTGCAAACGCTCCTTTGCATTCTTGACCTCCCTATTCTAGTTTCCGCTCCACCTCACGCTTCTGCTGTCTAAGCTCCTCTATCTTGTCTGTCGACTTACGCATCTGGTCTAGCCTGCCCTCATCTTTGAAACGACGTATCTCGCGCTCCCTCCTTTCATCTCTGAAACCACGTATATCGAACTGCATGGGCACTTCGTCTTCAAATGTGCCCATCCTTACCTGTTCACGATACCTCTCTTCTGAGATTATTTGGCGTTGTATGTACCCAAGTCTTTTTAGGATAGCTAGTTGCTGCTTTGCATGGGTGCTTATAATCTTTGTTACACTGGGAGATGAACCACGAAAAGTCCAGACTATTGCGATTGGTTCGTCCTCGTTGAACTCGTCTTCGAATAGCCAGGCTCTGGCGCAACCTTGGAGGCCGATCTCATAGGTCTTATACCTGAGACCACGTTCTAACTTTGCCCTCACAGCCTGCATGGTGTCGCCGATACGCACAGATGCAAAACCACACTCTTGAAAGAAAGCACTGGGTTTCCTCACCGGCTTCACTGCTTCGGGTGTGTGCCTGGCACGTGCAACCTCGGCTCTGAGCGTTTGCACCTCTTTTCTTAGCTGCTTAATCTCCTGTGCCTTCCCCGGATCCTCACTCCGAAGCCTAGATTGAACTGATTCGACGGATTCTCTAGCAAAGCCGGAGACCGAGCCCCAGATGCCAGTTTTTGTGATCACAACGGCAACGAGTAGGATCACAACGACCACCCCACCGAGGCACCCGAACACCTCGTCAGCCTTCCATCCCGATTCTGAATTCCGACCCTCCCGCTGCCGCCTGGAACGTTCTTTGTCTGCCCAGGCTTTCGCCTTAACCTTTTCCTTGGTGCATTTGCTTAGCTGCTTATGCAGAGCCTTGCGGTTCTTGCGTGCTGTTTCCTCGTCCATGGTGGCGTTACCCTATTCCTCGGCCGGTTCTCTGTCAAATCCGCCTTCCCGTGAAAGCTCGTCTGGCTGGAGTGATCCTCTTGTCGATCCAGTTCGATCGAGAGATAGAGGATTCTCAGCGAATCCATCCCCTACTTCATCCCTGCGCCTTTATCGCTATCGGACAGGCTGGAAAGCCCGTCCTACACCCCTCCTTCCGCCTTCAGCCTTCAGCCTTGTGGGCTGCCGTTACTCTTGGGGCTCAGCGTAGATGGACTGATCGACAAGGAACGTGGGTTGCCTCAAGTCCTCGGGCTGAAGCCGCTTCCTGCGAGCCAAGAGGCGCTGGTATATGTTGACTACGCTGGATGAGTGCTCGATCGCCTCCACAATGGGGAAGGATTCTATGTTGTATCGGTCAGCCCAACCTGTCTGGTCGCAGAAGAGCTCTAGCCCCTTCAGCGACTTGCTCTTCGTCCCGGCAGCGACAAGGATCGTCTCGCCGTGGACCAGGTCCGTCGTGTTCTCGCGGTCAGAGACGACGATGACGTCGATTTGAGGCAGACGTTCCGAAAGATCGATCGCCTCGTCAAGCGGCATCTGTGCGAGCACTATCACGACATTTGCGATGGTCGCGTTCGACGCCAGAACGTTCGCTAGCGCCTCGTCGGGCTGCTCTACCTGAACTGTCCTGTTGCCCTCATCGTCCTTCGTCCAATCGGCTATGAGAGCCTCGTCGTCCTGAGAGACAACGGCGCTTACACATACGGTCGCGCCAGTCGTATGAAAGAGCATGAACGGATTGAACACAGGCTCCTGGGTCTCAGCATCAAGCACGTTTGCGCAGAGGAATGGGAACCAAGCCTGCCGCTGGAGAGCGTTCAGATGCTGAAGCCCAAACGTGAAGTCCTTCAAACCAAGACCTATTGCGTCGTAGCCCATTATGTTCAGGGCAGCGATCATGGACCACGACTTCAACTTTTGGCGCCTACCGCTACTGTTGAGAAGATTGCCCACGTCCAGAAGCAGCGCATTATCTCGCGGCTCAACACACTCTAAAATGAAAGTCCGGCGCCTCTCAAAGCCGCCTAGTTGAGGGTCGGAGCAGCTAGAGCGCGTCATCGTCCCATAAGAGTTGCCGGTGAAAAAGGCCACAACGCTCGGCGTCGCCTGAACCTCGAAGTCCACCTTGACGAATTCCGGCTCATCCTCAGCAAGCGAGGGCGAGGCGCCAGCCAGACCCAATATGCACACCACGAGGAGAGCGCCAAGCAACCCTGGCTGACGCACAGAACTAAGGGCCCGATTCACCGACCTCACCTCTGTCCCGGCGTTTTGCTGAGCACGAAATTGTCGATGACGAGATCATCTAGGCCAGTCGTGTAGAAGCACCTCAGCGCGTCCTTAGGGGTGCACACTATTGGCTCTTCCTTTATGTTGAACGATGTGTTCAGGACGACGGGCACGCCAGTTAGCCTCTCAAACTCGGCGATGAGGTTGTAGTAGAGCGGGTCCATCGACTTGGTAACGGTGTGCACGCGGCCGGTCCCGTCAACGTGAGTTACCGACGGAATTACGTCCCGTTTTTTTGGCAGAACATTGTAAACGAGCAGCATGAACGGCGAAGGATAGGAGAAGTCGAAGTACTCGGAGACCCTGTCTGCTAAAATCGAGGGCGCAAAGGGCCTGAACGACTCCCGGTGCATTACTTGCTCGTTCACGACGTCCTTCATCTTCGGGTCTCGGGGATCAGCCAGAATGCTTCGTTTGCCAAGCGCATGGGGGCCAAACTCCATACGTCCCTGAAACCAGCCGACGATATGCCCGTTGGCAATGAGTTTGGCCGCCTCTGCTGACGGGTCCTTGACCTCTTGGAACGGGACCTTGGCGAGCCTAAGAAACGCCTCAACCTGGTCGTGGCTGTACTGGGGCCCCCAGAAGGCGTTGTCCATCACGAAGTCGCGCGGATTGCCGAGAATGCCGTTGTGAACAAAGAACGCAGCCCCCACCGCAGCACCAGCGTCATAGGCAGCCGGCTGGATGTAAGTTTCCTCAAACTGCGCCTCCTTTACGAGCCGCCCATTGGCGACGCAATTGAGAGCCACGCCTCCATTGAGGCAGAGATTCTTGCTGCCTGTAACCTTGTGCAGGTAGTTGGCCATGTGCAGTAGAGCGTCCTCGAGACGTCGCTGACCACCCCGGGCAACCTCAGCGTGGCGTTCTGAAACCTCCTGGCCTGGCTTTCTGTCCTCACCAAAAGTCAGAAGAAACTTCTCTGAATAGTAAGGGACCTCGCCAAACTGGTAGTTGAAAAACGACATGTCCATTTCGTATTCGCCCTCGGGAGCAAGCCTTATCACGCGTTTGAACTCGTTGTAGTACTCATCGGTTTTCCCGTAGGACGAAAGGTCCATCACCTTGTATTCGTCGGAGTTGCGCCTGAACCCGAGGTATGTGGTAAGCGTTGTGTAGAATGCGCCGAGCGAGAACGGGAAATATATCTCCTTGAACTTCGTGATCGCGTTGCCGCGACCGCGAGCAAGCAGCGTCGTCGTCCACTCCCCGATCCCGTCCGCGGTCAATATCGCCGCGTCGTCAAAGGGCGAGACCGTGAAGCAACCGTACGCGTGGGCGATGTGGTGTTCGACGAACTGGAACTTGAATCGTGCCTGCTTGGGGTCGTAGCCAGGCAGCTTTCTCAGATACCGTTTTGCGACCATCATTGACGGGATACCGCTGGAGTAGTCCGCCTGGTCTCGGCAAAATGCCAATGTTCTGGGGAAATACCTCGCCAGGTGGAAGACCTTACGATGCAGGTTCAGCCACGGATTGATGCAGAAGGCAACCCACGCCACGTCATTGATCGAGGCGCCGATCTCATCGAGGCAGTAGTTGATCGCCCCGTATGGGAAGCCCCCATCGTGCTTCTTGCGCGTGAACCGTTCCTCTTCAGCGGCCGCCCTAAGCTTCCCATCGACCAGCACACACGCGGCCGAGTCGTGCTGGAATGCCGTGATGCCAAGTATGATCATTTGCTATTTGTCCTCTTGTCCTGACGGTCCGCTAGTTTCTTGAGAATGTCATCCAACATCTGGCTGTTCGTGATTGGAACAGTTTCCCGGTTGTCTATCACAAGGACGAGCGCCCCTCCAACTCGCAGCTGCTCGCACAAGCTCGCATCCGCCCCGAGCTTTGACTCGACCGCCTTTGATGCCGAGAGCGACTTGATCTTGCCCGGCTCGAAGCCCGCCTTGACTATCGGCTCCTCCCAGTAGGAGTTCTCCGGCTCCTTCGCACGGAGCAGGATGTATTCGTCGAACTTGTCTCCGTCCTGCATCAACA
>CAZKNE010000210.1:0-4591 GCA_964554005.1 uncultured bacterium
TCGCCTTTGTAGTTTCACAGACAGAATAGAATGGTATCCCACATTCCTTTGCTTTAAGGGCAATTTTATAGGTTGGAGCTCCGTTTATAATTGATCCGTCACAAAACAAACTGTCAGCCCCCACTAGAACATATTTTGTCTTTGGAACATACCTGTAGATTTCGTCATCAGAGAAAACTTTTGAATATCTCTGCTGTCACAAAGAAGAGCGTGACAGCGAGCGCTAGGATGAAAGGAACAGCGAACGCGGCCAGTGAGCTCTCTATTCTGTCGCCGCGCTCTTGGGGCTCGAGCAGGTCTTTCTCGCTGTTCATCCCTAGCTTCTCCTGTCGAGTTTGGAATGCTCATCCACCACATCTTGGTTGAAGACCCCGGTGAGCGTGAGGCAAATCAAGCTCACGAGAGCCACAACCAGAAAGAGGTATCCTACGAGCTCCAGTTCCATCGCTGCTCGTCTCCAACATTCAGTTCGATAGAGCTCGAGGGGTTCTCACCAAGTTCGAGCGTCATTCTTTAATCTCTATGTATGGCCATATATTGCTTTCGTTTCCTGCCCAATCAAAGGCCTTGAGCTCATAAAGGTATCTGCCGCTGGCGAACACGTCGCTGCCAAGGAATATCTGATAGGTGAAGACGTTATCTTCGGGCGCTCCGTCGCCGTCCATGCCATCATTGCGCAGAAACAGTCCGGTCGGGTATCCGTCAACGAACACCTCGACCGTCTCAACGTCATCAACGCCATCCGGATCGTCCACTAGCGCCTCGATCCTGACGACGCCTCCTGAGGTTGTCATGTAAGAATATGTGTAGCCGGCTGCGAGTATGAACGGGGGGTTCCCGTTGCGCGCACTTGCCGATTCGTATGGCCGGGTTGGTGGGGACGAGACGAGCCTCATCGCGAATCTGCTGGCGGGCAGCTCAAGCGGTGTTCCCGCGCCCTGCACGAGGCCGCGCTTGGCTGCGTCATCTTCTCTTTCAACTGTCAGATATGGCCAGATGCAGCCGGTTTTGCCGGTGGTATCTTCTCCGGCTATCTCAAGCTCGTAATAACCTGGCGGGATGCCGGCGGGAACCGTGCAGTCCGCCGAATACCATCTGCCTTTCAGCTTAAAGTAAACCCCAGTACCTGTGTCCCAGAGCGTTTGAGAGAAGCCTGAGGGTGTGTGATACACCACCACGTTCTTGATATCTGTTAAGGGGTCTATGAGCGCCACTGTCCGGAGCTGACCGCCTTTGGATGAAGTGATGCTGCTGTATCCGAAGCCGGCCATGAGAATCGTGGGTCGCTCCTTATAGTCAACGGCTGTAAGGTGGTAAGGCTCGATCTCGCTGTTGAACCTCTTGTCCTCCGCGGAGACCTCGATCGTTACATCCTGGAACGGCGCAAGGATTTGACGTGGTGAGGCGGACAGTTGGTAGCCTCCCACGACATCGTCTGTGGTGGTGTGAACGAATTCATCGTTGACCGAGACGTATATGCTTGACTTGATGATTCCGACGCCATCGTCGAGGAGCGTTATCATCAAGTTGAAATCTTTGAGGGGCACGATCGTGTCCTTTGGCGGGAACGTCTCCGCAAGGTGAGGCGGAGTGATGTCTCCCCTGCCGCATCCGAAGTAGACTGGGACCCCCTCTGACGTCCCCAAGCAGATGTCGCCTTCTATGGTTATGATGGGCGGGGTCTGCGTGTCATGATTGACCGGGACAGACCACCTGACGTTGCCATCTATCCCGATCGCGGTGAGGGTAGGCAAGCTTCCTTGAAGGATGGGCCGCGTGAGTGCGTAGGTTATACCATCGCTCCCAATCACAGGGGCCGAGATGAAGGGGTCTCCTAAGGAGACTGACCAGAGGGGTTGACGTTGCCCAGTCTTGCTAAACGTTGTAACGCTTCCATCTGAAAGAACTATGATCATATCAGGATAATAGGCTAGATGGGCATCCTGCTGGGGCTTGGCCGCCGGCTCAGCCCAATTAAGCCCGGATGAGCAGAACGAATACAGAAGGCCATCGGAACCTATCACGTAGATGTTCTCGCTCTCGTCGATAACCGGATAGCTCAGGCTCTCAACGGGCGCGGGCAGGTCCCACAGGAGCACGCCGTCTCGTGATACCGCATACAAACAGCTATCTTTCAAGGAGCCACGTGACCGCAAGGTTACCCCGTTGGTCGAGAAGTATATGATCCCAGAACGCGCTATCGATGGCATCGTGCACCGATCGAAAATGCCCGGCACGGTATAGTTCCACTCCTCTTCGCCATCAGTTGTGAGACAGAACAGCCGACCGTCTGATAAGAGAACGACTATCTTGAGTTCGAGCGGCACCACATATATCTCGCCCCGAGTGCGGAAGCTCTTCTCCCAGGGTGCTAAATCGTTCTTGAACGCTGCGAGCCGGGCATATCCATCATCCACAGTCGAGATGAACGTCGTGCCATCATAACCAATCGCCATGTCCGTCGGCGTCCAAGGTAGTTGAATGCACATGACCAAGCTATCCTCACGATGCTTAACGCTAAATTTGTAGAGGCAGTCATCCTCCGATACCGTCTGGAGAAGACCGTCTCGGCCGAGCAGAATCAGCGTGAGCGGCTCGTCGCTGAAAGGGAGTAGGGGCATGCTCTCGTGCGCTTTGTTCAACGGGCCAGCGTATGGACTGCAAAAAGTCCTATCCGGACCCTGGCCAAACTGGCCCCATGGCGCCGTCGCAACAGGCAGCTCCTGCGACCAACCGCAAGATGCCCCCAACACAAGCAACGCTGTCAGCAGTATCAGCAAAGTTCTGTCGAACATTTCACGCCTTTCCGATTCACGATATAACCTCACCCCCGATATAAAGCACAATACGTGCCAATCCAGTGAAGTCCCTTGCATCATCTTACCTACTCAACGGCCTGAAGAGCTTTTGGGAGAATCACCCCTCGGCACGAGGCTATTCTAACATCTCCGCAAGGTGGATCAATTCTGATCCACGTCGCGCCTCGATTCAGTCCGCAATAGTCCTAGATTGATGTTCTGGACGTGGGTCTTGCGGCGTGGGTCAACGTTTGACCCACTCCTGACCAGCGGTGGGCTGGGTCAATTCTTGACCACCCATCCTAGACGTCTTTATTTACAGGAGTAATCAACCAATATAGGGCCAAACCGAGAGCGATATATACGAAGAACTCGCGAGATAATCTTCCCCTATGTGGTTAGCATGGCTGCTTCCCCGGGGAGCCTACAACGCGCAAAGCCGGTGCGTGAGGGTCAAGCTGAGCAACGCTGGTTGGAAGAGCGCCCGGCGAGGACTTTTGTCAAAGCCCACGAGCATATCGGCCTCACTTGGGCTTAGAGGAGTAGGGCCTTGTGGCGATGGCGATACGGCTAAATCCGACCTGTTTGGCCACATCCATCACCCGAACTACTGACCCGTGCTTTACGTCTTGGTCCGCCTTTATGACAAGAAGATTATGTTCATTGTGACTCCGCTCCGCGGTCAGCGCAGGCACCAGACCCTCCCAGTTGAGCTTCCGGTCGCCAACGAAAATCAGTCCGGTCGCCGTGAGTGTCACCCGCGTCATGTTACCCTGAGTGGCCTCTGAGGTCCTCGATTGAGGCAGCTTTATGTTGATGCCGGGCTGGGAGACGAAGCTGGTGGAGATCATGAAAAAAATCAGAAGCAGAAGGACAACGTCGATGAGCTGCGTCAGGTTGATCTCAGGGCTCGACGGCCCCTTCGCGCCAAAATCCAATCCCAAACCTCCTAATTAGCCGCCGAGATTGTGCTTCGGTAACCCAGCCGTGTCAACGGTCAAAATGTGCGTTCGTTTAGAGTGCGGCGCCATGCCGCCGGGGTTTAGAAAACTACCGCTGCCTAACCTAGTCGAGGACCCTTTCGATGACGAGCCTGTCGGAAAGCCGGTGTTCGCGGCTTTCTGCTCTTCTTCTCTTGAGAATCTTCAGGAGCTTTGGAATCGTCATCAGGAAAGCCCTTTGGAACCTAAACTTCCCGCTAAGCGTGTCCTTCACAAAGAACCAAAGAGTCCATAGGAAGTGCTGCCTTAGCATCCCCTTATCGAGAATGTTCTTGTAGAAGAAAATGTAGCTGTTACGCGCCGTGATGAGTCGTATCCTCTTTCGGTCAGTCGTCTTAGTAATCGTGGCCCGGTGCTTGTGATACATGACCGCATCGGGCTCATAGACCACGGGCCATCCCCTCTTGTGCGCCCTGTAGCAGATGTCGATGTCCTCCCAGTAGAGCGGGTAATATATTGCGTCGAAGCCCCCCAGATCGAGAAACTTCTCCCTGTCGAACGCCGCCGCGCCTCCAGTCGCAAACAGCGTCAACCTTTGGCGGCTCTCGTCTCCGTTGACGTCCTGGATGCGGAAATGCCCCTGTTCAAACCTCGCCACACGCCGGCCCGCAAGGAATGAATGCCTGTCCCAGCCAAAGAGCTTGGCCGACGCTGCGAAGAGATTGTCGTAGCGCGCGAAGCAGTGGCATAGCCTCGTGATCGAGTCTGGCTCGACCGCGACGTCGTTGTTCAGAAGGACTATGATTGGGAAGCGAGCTATCATCGCACCGATGTTCGAGGCTCTCTGAAAGC
>CAZKNE010000211.1:0-4570 GCA_964554005.1 uncultured bacterium
GATGACAAGTATAAGACCCCAAACCAGATGGCGCCGAACAAGTTCTCATTCTCGGTCTCATCGAGCGCCTCGCAAGACATCAGCCCGCCCTATGCGTTGGACTTCGGCCCGGTAGGTGCCTTGACACGGGCTGACGGCTCATTTGCTGTCTTCGCAATGATAGGGGATGAGGGGACAGGCGTTGACCGGGGTTCACTGGCGATGACGATCAACGGGGCGACCGTGGGCGCGATAACGCAGCGGACGAACGATAGGTGTGCGATAGCCTTTAACAACCCGTGTGAGTTCGGGCTGGAGAGAAGCTTCGACGTTGTCGTAACAGCTCAAGACCTCGCCTGCCCACCAAACCAGATGGACCCGCTGCGGTTCTCTTTCTCCATTCCTAACGACGTCTTCCCTCCTTACGTCGTCCGGACAGAACCTCCGGACGGGGCTCTGCTCGACCTTGACCAGTTCTGGAGCGACCCGGGTGGGTCGTGGATATCTGCCTGGTTCAAGGATTTTGCTGGCAGCGTAGCCCCCGCGTCCCTTCGTATGACTGTCAACGGGGAGTTTGTCCCACTGAGTGACTCGAGCATTCTCAACGGCCTTAGGGCTTCGTATTACCCGAACGAAAGCACCTTCGAGCACAATCAGCAGGTAGCCGTGCAGGTATGGTGCGGCGATACGGCATTTCCGCCCAACCAGATGGAGCCCGTTTCCTGGACTTTCGTCTTTGGTGAGGACGAAACGCCGCCAACTGTTCAGAACACGCTGCCCCGAGACGGCGAGGTCAAGGTGCCTCGTAACGCCTGCGTGTTTATCCTGCTCTCCTCGGATACTGACCCATCCAGCGTCTCACCCGAATCGCTGGCGGTGGAGTGCAACCATGCGGGGCGCATGCAGGGCGAGTTCAACTTTGACCCAGACCTCGCCTGCATCCAGTTCATGCCGAACGTGGGCTTCCCATCGGGGGCGACCGTCTCGGTTACGCTGGATGCTGCCGTCTCGGACTACAGTGGAAACATGATGACCGAGCCCTTTCAGTTCGAGTTCCGTGCAGGAGCCGAGTTTGACTTCGAGGCCCCCTCGCCGCCAACGAGTTTGACCGGAAAGGTCGGCGACGGTGAGATAAGAATCAGCTGGGACTTTCCGGACGACAGAGATGTCGCCTTCTGTCGCGTTTACTACGACAGCGATGGGTGCTGCGAGCCTTACGAGGGAGCAGACGCACAGCAAGGCCCCTCGCCAATCACTGTCTTCGGCAGAAGTAGTTTGCTGCTTACAGGCCTCGACAATGCCAAGACCTACCATATTGCAGTAACGGCCCTGGACGGCTGCGCCGGCGAGAGCGACTATTCCAACGAGGAGTTCGTCGCATCCCCTGACCCGGTCGCTGACGCCCCCAGTCTCCTAGATGCAAAGGCCGGGAATGGATTTGCCTTCGTGCGGTGGGAGGCGTCAGAGAATCTCAACGTCACTGGCTACCGGCTCTATTACAGAATTGTCTCCGAACACCGAGGCGATCGCACCACACAGGAGGCCGAACATGTCGATGTGGGGCGCCTGACGAGCTACAGACTCTACGGGCTCGTGGACGAGGCAACCTACGAGGTGTGGGTGGCGCCATACAACCATACCGGACTGGAGGGAGAGGCCTCAGACTCCATGCTTGTAACGCCTTCTGCCAATGTGGATTGGCTGGAGCTGCACCTGCCGGGGCCAACTCCGCTGCCTCGCTCGAGCGCGAAGCTTGTGCTCGACCCTGTCCGCAAACTCGTTTACGTAATGGGCGGGACGTCTGATGTCGACCAGAGCGTGCTCTATGCTTTGAACCTAAAGACCTATCGGTGGGAGATTCTGCCCACAAAGGGACCATTCCCACCGCACGGGCGCTGCTTTGCGTTCTACGACGAGGCCCGGGATGCGGTATGGATGGTCGCGTCAAACGTTATTGTATATCGGCTCGACCTGTCGAATCACCAGTGGACTGCATACCAGCCAACGGGCGAGCCGCCGCCGATCTCCTACGGCGAGTCTTTGCCGACATTGCCGGCAGCGGGCTTTCTGGATGCTCGCCGCAACCGGCTGCTATTTTATGGGTGCATCATAGTAGGCGAGAACGAATCTGGCCAGCTGGATTACATGAGGGTAACAGATTTCTTTTCGTTCGACCTTGACTCGCACGGGTGGCTGACGCTGGATTGCTCCGGAGCGTGCCCAACTGAGGTCTATCTGACGGCGTTTGCTTACGTACCATCTCTTGACAGGGGCTACCTGTTTGGGGGCCTTGCTCAGGAAGGGGTAAGCAGCAAGATGTACGCTCTGGACCCCGAAGCGCTCTTTTTCATGTCGCTCGCCGCAGCGGGCACGCTTCCCATGCAGCGGATCAACCACGCGATGACCTTCGACGAGGACCTGCACAGGCTCATCGTGTTCGGAGGGGATGCCATCGGCTTACACAGCTTCCTGTCAGAGACCAATGAGCTTAATGCCTACGATGTCGAGACCAGCCAATGGAGTGACCTGACCGATGTAGTTACTGGTGTCCCACCCAGCCCGAGAGAGTACGCGCCCCTGTTGACGCTCCCTCGCGGGACGATCGATCAGAACGCCTACATGCTTACCTTCGGGGGCTATGAGTATCCAAACAGGTTGAACGACCTGCACCGTCTCAGACTGTATGACTACTCCGCCGACACAACTCCTCCGGCGAGGGTCACCGATTTGACCGCACAATTGAGCGAGGACGAGGCTCACACGCGACTCACCTGGACTGCGCCCGGCGACGATGGTATCTTTGGCCGGGTCACCGGTTATGACCTGCGCTTCTCAGCGACGCCCATTCTGACCGATGACGATTTCGCTAAGGCGTTGATGGCGCCAGTTCTTTACTTGCCATCGTTCCCGGGAACAGTAGAGGACCTGCTCCTTGCCCTGCCGGAAACGGGCAGGGAATACTACTTCGCCATCAAGGCGTTCGACGAAGCAATGAATTACTCCGCAGTCTCCAACTGTGCGAGCGTGGGGGCGAACTCCGAATCTCCGTTAGAGGTTGCGCTCCGAAAGGGGGCCATTGGACTTTGCCTGGGCGATACTTACTCTGTCGGTTCCATTGTTGACAAAATACAGCCCCTCGAATAGCGCAGCGAGGGTAGCGCTTAGGAAGTGAGCATGACCAGCAGTCGGCGCGGGTTTGGATAGGCTCCGGTTGAGTTCTTCCGCCGATAATAGTCGCTGGCGAGCTTGATGCCATTACTCTGTTGCCAGACATCTTGGAGATACTCGATTCATAGGAACCATGTAAGGAAGCCGTAAAATGCTCACGAAAGGAAACACCGCACCTGAGTTCTGTTTGCCCAACAGTGAGGGCAAGCAGGTTTGCCTCAAAGATTTCCGAGGAAAGTGGGTCGTTCTCTACTTCTACCCTAAGGATAACACCTCTGGCTGCACGAAAGAGGCGCAGGAGTTCACGAAGCTCAAGTCCCAGTTTGAGGGGATGGGAGCCGTTATCGTCGGCATCAGCCCCGATTCGATCGAGAGCCACCGGAAGTTCAGGGAGAGGCACGCTCTGACGATTACGCTTCTGAGCGACCCGGACCACGAGGCGCTCGAGGTTTATGACGTGTGGCGGCTCAAGAGGATGTATGGTCGGGAATATCACGGCGTCGTCCGCAGCACCTTCCTGATCGACCCGGATGGCAAGGTAGCCGAGGTCTGGACGAAGGTGAAGGTTAAAGGCCACGCCGAGGCCGTCCAATGCGCGCTGGGCGATACCCAGGGCGAGTGAGCCGGAGCTATGAGGCTATTGCTGATTTGAGGAGATTGCAATGATGAGCAAAAGCTTCTCGGAAAGGTATGGCTACGCGAGTGACGCCGGCGGCATAAGACATGGCTCGTCAGAACACGCCAAGGTAGGCTCAGGAGATGCTCGATACATTCTTATCTGGTGTTCGGCGTTCGTGAATTACGTTACTGAGAAGGCTCAGAAAGCGGGTGTAAAGCTTTGAATTTTGGCATGTCACTTCTAATGCCTTGTGAGGCATGTGAATTGTGATGTATATTGCGGCGCTATGAGCGAAGGAAGCACGAAGACGGTTAGAGCTCTCGCGACTCAGGACGAGATCGCCGAGTTCTGCCGGCGCTGGGAGATTATTGAGTTCGCGCTATTCGGCTCGGCTGTTAGGGATGATTTTGGCCCGGACAGCGACGTTGACGTTCTGGTCACTTTCACGCCCGACGCTCCATGGAGCCTTTTTGAGCTGGTTGAGATGCAGGATGAGCTCAAGGACATGTTTGGTCGAGATGTGGACCTTATTGAGGAAGAGGCACTCAAAAACCCTTTCAGACGGCGCGCTATTCTACGTGAGAAGAGGGTTATCTATGCCGCCCACTGAGCGAGATGCGTCGTGTTGCCTCAGCTAGAGCGCCTACTTACCTAGAGAGGGCAAGCGTCAAGGGCATGAATCCATGGCTTTCCTGACACATAGGGCGGCGCCAGGACTCGCTGTCGGCGTCTCGCTGCTGATAGCAGTCCTTCTGTGCGCTGCATGGGTGCAGACCGCCCAGCTTCACTACTACTTCGAGGAAG
>CAZKNE010000212.1:0-4565 GCA_964554005.1 uncultured bacterium
CCAACGAGCTACCAGACTGCTCCACCCCGCAACAATTGTAGAAAGTAGAAAGGGGATAGCTAAGTTTGCGCAAAAAGGTGCGTAAACTTAGCTGTCAGCTCTACTGCTTCCACTCATCCGGAACTAGGATTACCAGCTCATCAATTTTATGCAACAGCAAGTCTTCTCTGACTTTCTTCTCCGTGTATCTAAAATCAGTCTCAAGCCCTTCGATCTGCCTCGCTAAGGCGAGGTTATCCACAGACCTCCCTTTAACCTTCTGCGCCCACGCATCTCGCTGCCTCCGCAGGCTGTTTATTTGAGGGACGCTATTCTGAAAGAATGAGACCCACAACAGCCCGAACATATAGGCAACAACGCATAGCCACAGCGTCTTTTTTATCAAGCGACATCACCTCACGTTTTGGGCGAACGCCAACCATTGATAACACTGATACCACTAGTCCAAATTGTCAAGTCCCGGTGCCGCGCGGAATGAATGGTTTTCGTATTCACACGTCAGGTCTGCCCCGCGCTGGGCCTAACGCGTTAGCTTAGATAAAATGTCCCTTACTTTCTGCGCTCGAGGGCCACTCGGCTCGAGTTTCAGAAACCTTGTCCACATCTTCTTACACAGCTCGACATCTCTTTTCTGAAGGTAGATCGCCCCGAGGTCAAAATAGGCACTTGCGTAGTTGGTGTCGATGCCGAGCACTGCCTCATACTGCGGGATTGCGAGTTCGTATTTGCGCATCTTAGCAAACGTCCCGCCCAGGTTCACACGAGCGGCGAGGAAGTTGGGATCGATCTCTGCCGCTTTGCGGAAATGCTCGATGGCCTTGCCGATCTCTCCGCTCCGCTTGTAGGCAGTGCCCAGGTTATTATGAAGCTCCTTGGAGTTCGGGTCGATAGCAAGGCCCGCCTGATACTCTGCAATTGCGCGTTTGTATTGCCCCATGCTGGCGAACGTCCCGCCCAGGTTCAGCCTCGGCGCAAGATATTTAGGCTTGATTCGTATCGCCTCACTGAAGGCCGTGATGGCTTGCTCAGAATCGCCCTTTTGCCTATATGCTTGCCCTAAGTTGTTCAGGACCTCAGCAGGATTGCTCGCGCTTTTCAAGGCCAGCTTGTAGTTCGCAACGGCCTCATCTGTCTTGCCAACTGCGCTGAGCGCATTGGCGAGATTGTATGCGTAAGCGCTCTCCTTAGGCTTTTGAGCGAGCGCCGTGCGAAAAGCCTCTATCGCTTTTCCATTTTGGCCAGACTTTCTGAAGAGAACACCGAGCTGATTGCTGTAATCGGCATGGCTGGGATCGAGCCTGCGGGCCGCAGAAAACTCCCGGACTGCGTCATCGATCATCCCCGCCTCGGCATATTGATCGCCAACCTTCGCACGCATGAAATCGACCTGATGGCCTGCGCGGGAGGTTTTGAGCAGCTCCTCTCGCCACCGGCCTCGGTATCCACGATTGAAATAGTGCTTCGCAAGGTGGAAGTGGTAACTGGCCGCTATCTCCTGCGAGAGAATCCTCTTGGATATGCTCTCGTCATCGATGCCATCTAGGCAATAAAGCGCCCAGCAAACAGCGTCGCTGAGCCAAGATGCCTCGCCCAGCGCCGAGAGGACGCCCACCGGCCTTATCTCCTCCGTCCGTGGGCCAAGTTCCTCCTGGGGCGTGAAACCGAAGAAGCACGTCCGAAACGACTGACAGACCTCTTTTATTCTCGGCAAGCTCTCGGCAGTCCTGAAGCCAGCGAACGACTTCAGCGGGACAGCGATCTCTCCGTAAGCATCATAGAGCGAAACGTCAGGCCGCACGCCCTCAACAGATTGAAGATACAGCAGCCCGAATATCTGGTTGTCGCCTTTGGCGAACAGGGCGGCGTGCTTGGGTAGTGGCGAGAGCAGGTTTCGGACGTATTGATACTCGAGAAGGTCCTCAGAGTGGTCGTTCGGGTGGTAGTTTGCGAGAATCCCGGCCAGAACAATAAGGAAGGAGATGATAACGGCGGGGCGAGGGAGCTTCTGCACGAGACGTGAGAGACCCGCTGCAAACAGCAGAATCAGAGTAAGATAAGAGGGATAGCCAAAACCGGTCGCCTCGAGCGGGACGACGTTGACGAACTGGATGTAGATGACGTTAAAGCCGATCGCAAGGGCGGCCGCGGCCACCAACCGCCGGTTCCGCCTGATCGACCACAAGCCCCATAGTGCAATAGCTATAAAAATGGCGGACGCTGGCCCATATTGCGTCGTGAGCAGTTGAGCGACAGAGGCAAATCGGCCTTGCGGGGCCTGGTATCCTGTAGTGAACATGGCCTTGCCTCGGTGCTCGGCGGCTCCCACGTGGTAGATGACACCTGCAAGCGTGTCCGGGTTGCTCCAGTTGATCGCCGGCGAGGTCGATGCACGGATCGGCAGGTATATGTAGCACGAAAGGCCGAGGATAAAAAGCGCCACAAGGACGAAGACTGTCCTCGTGTCCCGAATGCTTCTATTGCCCCACAGTATGCACACGATCGCCGGAATCATCATGACCAGCGATACGTGATTGCCCAGCGACACCCCAAACACAAACGAGGCGCAGTAGAGCCATCGGGCATCGCCGTCGGTGAGAAAACGCGTGAAGGTATATGCCAGCACCGAAAGTGATAGCAGATAGAGCGTATAGACCTCGGCGTCCGCCGCTTGCCACCAGACTGTGGCCGAGAGGGACAAGAGCAACGCCGCCATCGTTGCGGTGAGGAGACGTCCGAGTAGGTGATAGACCGTCATAAACAGGAAGGCCGATGCAAGCACGGTGCATATTGCAGACAGAAGATTGACACGCAACGCCGCGTTCCCGAGGCCTAAGAACCCCGCGAGGCGGCCCAAGAGTGAATAAACGGGGTAGCCGGGGTTGTGGGCTATGCCCAACGACCATGCAGAGACCACGAGCTCGCCGCTATCGCCCGTGTGAACGGAGGGAGAGAGCGTCGAAAGGAGGATTGTAAACGCTAAGGTGCAGGAGAGAAAAAGTGCAAGCGGCGCAAGGCGGTCATTGTCGGGCACTGCACAAGCACCAGTCAAGGCCCCATCAAACCTGATACATCACGGCGATGCAGGTGGCTACAAGGGTGCCGTCATCTCTCCGCGCCTCAACCTTCATCTCGACAATGCGACCGCGGTGGCGGAGCAGCTTGGCGCGAAACTCGAGCCTCTCGCCCACCAGCGCTGGCTTGATATATCGAATATCAAGTCTGGCGGTTACTGATCTGACGACCATACGGCTGACGAGCTTCGCAGCCGTCTCATCCATAACAACAGCGGTTATCCCGCCGTGAACGATCCCCTCCCAGCCCTCATGGCTCTTCTCCGGCACGAAGTAGGTCCACGCCTCGTCGCCCTCATCCGAGTACTCGAACGAGAGATGAAGGCCGCACGGGTTCTTCTCGCCACAGCCAAAGCAAAAATCGTCGTTAGTAAGCTTCATCAATGCTGAGTCCCCACGCCGCTTTCACAAGTTTCTCGCTCCATCTCAATATAACCTGCCTCGCTTCGCTGTCAATTCGCGCTGGTCGGAGACCGAACGCCGATCGTCGCTGTCGAGGCATGTTGAATCATGCTTTTCGTGTCTGAGTCTGTGCCGAGCTTGCGGCCCTCGAGCTCGCCCTCGGTGGCATCATGGCGCAGCCTGACCTCAATAAGGTGCCTGCCCCTTGGCCGGACGGAGGCTGCGAACGAAACTGGCCCGCTGGAAAGAGCGCGGCTGGCAGCCGCACACAAATCCTGCACGCTGCCCTTGTATATGACGCTAATCTCGGAGGTGTTCTCCACATCAGGGTCGCCTATCGAGACAGTTTTCTGCACTGCGGCTGACAGGCTGGGAATGGTCTCGAGAGCTTTCCTGAGCATCTTCACCTCGCCGTAATCAGCAACAGCGAAAAACCTCACCAAGAACGGGTCCCCTCGCTCCTCACGACGATGCGCCCATTGGTTCACCTGATTGAACGCTTCACGGGCGAAAGCCTCGGCTGCCTGCGATACTGCCTGTTCCTCAGACTTCTGTTCATCCTTACCATTACCCAATCGATGAACAATGATCATCTGTTTGAAAGCTCGGCCTGAGGCTGCCTCGAGCACGTATCCTGAGACTGTCGCCCTGAACATGTAAGGCCGGTCAAGGTCGCCCCCGAACCCCATCTTCAGCGTCTTGCACGAGAACGTAACAACGACGGCGGCCTGATAGCTAAGGCCCAACCGTGAGGCGGCCGCTCTGGCCGTGCTGGACTTGGCCTGCTGATGCGCAGTCCAGTGGATAGCCTGATTGAACCTTCGATTGACCAGCGGCACCCCACGCGCCTCCAAGCGGGCCGTCAGGCTCCTGAACACGGTGTAGTTGACACCCCACGGCGAGGCAACGCTCGGGTCGATCAGGACCAAGACCCGAGGCAGGACGGCAGCGATCGTCGAGACCGTTGACGTAGTGCCCGCTACGGCTGTCGTAGATATGCTAGCGCCGCTGGCTGGGAGATCGCCGTCCAGAGACGCTGCCGAATCCTGCGCGAGAAGGCCTGACTTGGCCGATTGACGGTCGCTCGCCTTG
>CAZKNE010000213.1:0-4556 GCA_964554005.1 uncultured bacterium
GGACGCGACTTTGGCGAGCCTAGAGATGCTGGCGCTGGGCCATTTGCTCATCAGAATGCGGTTGGCCTGCAACACATCCCAAGGAAGGTTCATATCTATCCAATCCTCTTTCCAGATAGTCGCATAGAAACCGTATTGGCTGCTCAGGTCGTTGAAGGCGGAGGCCACGTTCCCCTCGTTTTTCTCCACAAGCTCGAAGAACTCGGACGCGAGGACGAACGTCCCGGCAAGGACGTAGTTCCCTATTGCGTGGCCCTTCGGCTTCTCAACTACCCTTGATATGCGCGACGTCTCGTCAAGGTAAACGTTCCCGTAAAGCTCCGTCCGAGGCACGAGAGCCACCACGGCCGTCGATTTCTTAAACTCGCTGAACGATGCCAAGCAATTCAGGAAGATGTTCTCGGAGGACACCGTGTCGCCATACGAGACGATGAAATAGTCCAACCCCTTGAATCTATCTCGTGCAAGAAGCACCGCCTCGCCGATGCCGCCCTGCGCGCCCTGATGGACATACTCGATGTTCATCCCCCAGGTGGAGCCCCGCCCGAAGTAGTCTCGGATCTGCTCCGCGTGGTGGCCAACAACGATCACTGCATCGGTGATGCCCGCATCCCTGAGCATCGTCAGCGAGTGCTCGAGGAGCGGTTTACCGCAGAGGATCATCATCGGTTTCGGCCTGGTATCTGAAAGAGGCGAGAGATTAGCGCCTCGCCCTCCAGCAAGAATGAGTGCTTTCATTTTGGATCACAACCTTCCCATGTCAATCCGCGACATACGTTCTGGCGTTTACACATCTTCCCGCATCATCGGTACGAGTGTGCCCTCTTCTGAGTGACCTCAAAACAATCGCTCGACCGTCGTCAGCCACCAATGACGCCGGTGTTAAGGACAAAAGACCCAACCGCTCGGCGAGGCCATCTTTGCCCCGCGAATTGAAAATAGATATAATGCCCTGTATTGTCAACCAACGCCGGAACGCCGACCGCCGGCGTAGTGCGGTGGGCGAAGAGGCTTATTATCTGCATAGAATAGGTTGCAGCGAGTTGAGAGGAGCAGCTGAACGGTGACCTGGTCTTGGATTGGTAATCTATTGTTGTTCTTGCTGGGCGGTCTGCTGCTGCTCCAAGCCTTGTTCCTCAAGATCAAGGCTGATAGGGCCGCGTCGCTAGTGGAGCTCGCGTTTGCCGCGGACGCGCTGGTGCTCTTGGTCTGGCGGGTCTATTCTTTCGCTCTTGGCGATAAAACCGGCCTTCAGCCAGCGTCGGCAATCGCGGTCTGCGTTCCGGCAATTGTGTTCGTAGCTGCTGTGAGAATGCTAAGGAGGAAGAGGGTCGGGCTGTTGGTCTGGGCGGCAATGGCGCTTTCTACTTTCTTTTCGTTCGCCTTTCTCGCCACACAGGAGGCCGGCGCCACATATTTCCCGGGCTTTTCATCCGGCCCCGGGCGAATATCCACGATAGAGCTTGAAAAGCAGAAGCAGCAGAACCGCGACTATCTCGGCTCGATGGAGCTGTCGGACGTTAGGGCCAAGTATTATGAGGACAGGCTTTCCGGGCATTCAATCCTTCTGGAGTGCGAGATAAAAAACAATGGATTGCACGATGTTGGCACCGTCACGCTTTCGGCCACACTCCTGTCGGACGACGGCGCGATCGTCCATCAAGAGGATTTCTATCCCGTCTCAAAAGACGCGCCGCTGCCTTCCGGCAACAAACTGCACATGCTCTCTCGTTTCTCTCAGACTCCAGAGAACTGGAATCCCAAGAACATCGACGTGCGCATAACAGAACTTAGACTGGCGGGCAATCTCATGATCTCAGCCGCGACATTTCCACATTTTTCAGGTAAAAAGGACAAATGACAAACGACCAAGAAAAAACCAAACTCCTTTTCTGGGGCCTGATGGGCTACGACAGACCATCCACAAGAATCCGCTGCGTCAACTTCGCTCACCAGCTCCAAAAGCGCGGCTACACGTGCGACTACGTTCTCTACAAGGACAGATACGGCCGCTCGTTCGGGCACGAGCAGATGCTCCACGTGGGCGACCGCCACAAACTGATGATATCCCGCCGTGCATACAAGGACCACAAGAACGATGACGGTGCGGTCATATATTTACAGAAGGCGCATTGGCACGCTCTTGTGCCGCACCTCTTGCACAAGCGTCGTGGCGTCAAGATGATCTTTGACTACGACGACTGGGACCTGGACAGGTCGCCGTTTCTCAACCATGACTTCCTCAATTCCATCTTTCTCGGCAGCAGGGACGAGGCGGTGATCACCTGGAAGCTGGTTGACGAGTCGATAGCCTGCGTGGCGGCCAGCAGGGAGCTGGAACGGCTGCTCAAGATGAGGCATCCCAGGGTCTATTACATCCCGACGGGGCCAGATGCCAAGCGGTTCTCGATGACCGACAAGCGGCGAGCCGCGCGTGCCGGGCAGGCCAAGACAGCTTTCGTGTGGTGCGGCAACATCTGGGGCGACATCATGCTCGGAAATGTTGTCTTTCTTCTCAACTGCTTCTCCAAAGTCTATCAGGCCAATCAAAACGTCGTGCTCCGGCTCCTGGCGTGGGGCACTTATGGCCACGTCCTCAGAGGCCTTATATCAACAGCGTTCCGCCACCTTCCGATCGAGTTCCGCGAGTTCATCCATCCCGACCGCGTCCCCGACTTCCTGGCTGAGGCGCACGTGGGCCTCCTGCCGCTTCAGGCCGATGAGATGAACGTCCAGTGGCTCAAGAGCAAGAGCCCAACCAAACAGTTCGAGTACATGGCTATGGAGCTTCCGACCGTTGCGACGCCCGTGGGCGATGTCAAGTATCTCGTGAAGGACGGTGTGAACGGCTTTTTGGCCCGTTCGGAGGATGAGTTCGTCGAGAAGATGCTGACTCTCGCAGGTGACCGAGCCCTCTGCGCCTCGATGGGCAGGGAGGCGAGGCAGACGATCCTCAAGGACTACTGCCTGGAGCGCCTCGGCGACAAGCTTGACGCGATGCTTACCGAGCTTCGGCGGGAGAACCTGATCTAGCCTCCCGGTCCGGGCGTCAGCTTGCCTCAAAGAGCCTACAAACAGCCTGGCGAGAAGGCGCCTGGCCCTGCTCAAGATTCAGCTTGATAAAAGTGTTCAGGGGGATTAGTGTTGTTTTTGAAGGTTTGTTTATAGTAGGCAAAATAACCCATAATAGGCAGGGAAGGAATTCGAGGACACATTCGGGCAGCATGCGCGGCACGTTTACCAGATCGCGCGTCAGGGGTTCGATCCCCGGATGATCCCCCCGGATGACCCGGGAGTCGTGCCATATCTATTCATCACGCAATTGCAGGACTTGTTAATTGAGCGCCTGAGCGTTGGCGCTTAAGCCTATGATGGGAGACATATCATGAGAGCGTTCCTGTGCTGCTGTGCCATTTCGTGCGCGGTCATGAGCATTGCCCCTTTTGCTCTATCGGACGTCGTTGATACATTCATACTACCGGCCGAGCCATTCTCGTTCTCGGTCTGGAACGAGCAGGAGCAAATCATGCAGGTGGGCGCAGAGGGTGATATGTGGCTGACTCTGCCGGGCCCGCTGCGCCTCATGCACATATCCGGCAATCAGATGGAATGCGCGTTCAATAGTGGGATCATGTCGGGAGACCTCGGCCTAACTGTCTCACCAGATGGGATGCTCTGGATCGGCCTTTTCGAGTACACTTACTCTCCCGCGCAGGGCTTGCACGAAAGCGGTCTCGAAATACCCCCGTCGTCCTTCGTACCTGGCTTCTCCTCAACCAGTGTTTGGGACCCTATGGTTGACGCTAGCTGCCGGATGTTTTTGCAGGGCTCTCATTCGCTGTGGGACAAGCACATTAACGACTGTATCTGGGAGGTGGGGTATGGCCAGAGTCCGGTTAAGAGGCTAGAGGCGCGTGCTTTAGACTGGCCTTTTCTCGTTTCCGCAAATGAGCTTTGGATCGACGGATCGACATACAAATGGTATTCCTCCCACCAGTTGGAGGTTGACCTGGACGTGGGGGTCATCAAAGCTCAATATGACCTCTCCGGGCTCCGAATTCAGGCCAAGGACAGCCGGGGCCTGTTCTGGTCTGCTAACCCTGGCGGGATTTCGACCTGGGACAGACAGAACATATCCGGATACTTAGCAGGCGATGACGTATACTTCAACTGGCCGATGGTCTTGACGGCGGATCGGACCGTCTGGGTCGGCACAAAGGCCGCAGGCGCTCTTCGGATTCGGGGTGCTCAGGGGGAGGAGCGGCGCTTTTTCACGACAGAGGAGGGTCTATTAACCAACCGCTGCCGCTACCCGAGGATCGACTACGATGGGCGAGTCTGGTTCTTCAACGCGAACGATGAGGGGATCATTGGCCTGAGCAGGATAACGGATGGGGGGTGGCCGCCGATGCGGTTGATGCTGCACCGGCTGGAGACGCCGGAGAGCATCGCGGTTGAGGCGCAGGTGATAAACAACGGGCCGGTCGTTGGGGTTGACGTTTATGTGGCGCTCGAGCTGAACGGGCAGCTCTTATTCTGGCCAAACTGGCAGCCGG
>CAZKNE010000214.1:0-4556 GCA_964554005.1 uncultured bacterium
CGGGAGACACTCTTCCATGAAGGTAGTCAGTTATTCAGATGTCGAGGCGAGGCCCGTTGAGGCAATGGGCGCGATTAACGTTACTAAGCGAGTCCTAATATCAGAAAACGACGGGGCAAAAAACTTCAGGATGCGATGCTTCGAGGTTGGCCCCGGCGGGGCAACTCCATACCATCAGCACTCCTGGGAGCACGAGGTATTTATTCTCGAGGGAGAGGGCGCCTGCATTGGCCAGGGCCGAGCCAAGCGCCCGGTTAGGCCGGGTGATGCGGTCTTTATCTCTCCCAACGAATGGCATTCTTTCGTGAACAAGAGCTCGAGCACGCTGAGGTTCCTATGCATCATCCCCAGTCAGGAGGTTTAAGCATGGCGGCAGCGACGACTGTCCCCCTGTGCAGCAAGTGATGCGTTTCGCGAGTGGCCTTACGGCATTCGCTCTCGCCGGACTCCTTTGCGGTGTGGCCTTAACGGCAGAGCTGCCACCTCCACAGCCCGCCCAAACTGTCGCAAAAGTGCTCAAGATCGAGAGCCCCGCACTGTCAATCGAGCTCGATCCTGCCGATGGCGGCTTCCGGCAAGTCAAGAATAAGCTCACAGGATTAAAACTTTTCAGAAGGACCGGCCGTGGCCCATCCTGCGCCTTGATCCTGCACGACGGCTCGCTCTTGGCCCCATCCGGACGCAACCAGTTCCGTGCCATTTACGGCCCGGCGGGGCTCCGATCTCTGCAATTTCAATTTCCCAATGCTGCACGCGTCATAATTGACGTCCGCGCCTCGCCCACTTCAAGTGTGATCACGTTCTCCCCCACTCTCGCTCTTGGGCCAGGTTCAAAAGTTGAGGCGCTGGTCTTCCCTATCCTTTCTGGGATGACAACGTTGGGCAGCCTGGCAAGCCCGGACTACCTCGCCCACCCATCGGCGTCGGGCCTGCTCGTTCGAGACCCGCTGAACACCCTTCGGCCGGACAAAATGGACCACTATTATGAGAGGTTCGTCCACAGTGAATACCCAGACGGATACTATGGATGCCCCATGCAATTCATGGCCTTCTACGACAAGAGTCAGGGTGGGTTCTACTTCGGGTGCCACGACCCGACATCTACACCAAAAGAGTTCGACTTCTTCCGTCCCCCCGGTACGGACTATTTGCAGATGAAGTTTGTTCACTATGTCTCAAGTCAGGCACCTACCGCAGGCGGCGAGCAAAAGCTATTAGGCTACCCGGTCGTATTTGGAGCCACACGCGAGGGAGACTGGTTTGAGGCCGCGGACATCTACCGTTCATGGGTCTGCTCCAAAGGTCCCGGCGCCCCAGTGTGGTGCCGAAATGGACCCAAGCGGGCCCAGTCTCCGAAGCAGTGCGCAAGGTGGCTGCAAGAGAAGATCGGGCTTGCCACGTTCGGCATCAGCTGCCGCCATGACGAGTCCGCCTGGCTGACAGCTCTCCAGAGGGCAGTCGGCCTCCGAATGCTGCACGTCCTTGGATTCGACTGGGAGATAAACGACAACAGCGCCTCCGATGCGGCGTGGGAAGACCTCGAGAACAGGTGGATCAATCCTGCCAATCTGCGGGCGATTAGAAGTTCGGGCAGTGCATTTGCGGTCTTGAAGGTTGATCAGTGGCTCTCGAAGTCGGCTCGAGACTACGCGAGACTGAAGAGGGGCAGCACGGGACACGAGTTTATCGATGGAGACAAGAGAAAGGTCTGGATGTGCCCCGCATCCGCTGACTGGGGAAACTTCTACGTCCTGAGAGACAGAACGCTTGCCTCGGCGCCCGACTTCGCTTGTGACGCGCTTTACAACGACATCTCGGTGTGCTGCGCGGCGCCGCTCTCGTGCAAGAATCCGGCCCACGGCCACCCAGCTGGCCGTAAAGGCGCCTACATGATTCGTAACTACCGCGACCTGCTGAAACGCTCGCACGAGGCGTGCGCGGCCGACAAGGGAGGAAAACGCGTGCCGATAGGGACTGAGGTGATAACGGAGAACTTCATCGACTTAATCGATTTCTGCCAGTCGCGGGCGATGGCAGGCGTTCAGGGCGCCTTCGAGTGGTCGGGAGACCCGACAGGTATGGTACAGGAAATCCCCATGTTCGACTACGTTTATCACGAGTTCGGCCCCGTCAGGCTCGACGGGTTTGCGAAATTGGGCCGTCGCTTCGGCGACATATTCTATCTTATCGCTGCGCGGGTATATCTCTGGGGCGCTGTTTTAGAGCTCAACTACGAGTTCAGCAGTCTCGAGCTCTTCCCCGGGATGAGCAGCCCTTCGCATTATCTCACCTACGACTACTGGACGCAATACATCGAGGACAAGAACCCCGAACGGGTGCACAAGCCGTATTTGGAGTTCCTGCGCCGGCTGGCGAGGGCGAGGCTCGGTTTTGGCCTGCATTTTTTGTGCTGGGAACGGATGCAGGCCCCGCTCAAGATCATCTCCTACGTGCCCACACTAGCCCTTGATTACGACCACTACAACGTCTTCCAAGAACAAGACAGCCCCCGGTCAGGCGTCATTAAGGCAAACGCTATCGTATCGTCCGGCTGGTCCTCAAGCAGCCGGCTGGGCTTTTTTTTCGCCAACATCTCTGAAAAGGACTTGCCTATCAAGTGCCTGTTTGACCCTGCCCGATACCATCTTCGTGGGCCCTACATCGTGGACTTCGTCAGCGACACTAAACGGCAGCGCATGGGTGCGTTCCGGGGCAAGTCAGAGCTCAAGACCGTTGTCCCCGCCCGCAATGTAATAATGCTGGAGGTCCGGTCAGATACCGCGGCCAAATAGGGATCAATCCGGTAGGTTATCGCCTGTGGTCAGCCCGCATCCCACGGCTGGTCTCGCTCATCGAGGTCCGAGACGTGTATCCGGCCCTCGGCCTTCACTCGCCCCGTCCCCGTCCGTAGTGTCCACCCGTTGAGATGCTCCAGAATCACCGCAGCGATGACCGCCATCAGGAAGTATGGCCCAAGCGGCAGGACGATGCTCCCAAACAGCGCCGTAGGCTGAAAGAGCTGCCCTGTTCTTTCGGCGAGGTCCCATGAACGCTGGCTGTTTACAGATGGACCCATGAGGCAGTGAATAACGAACCTAAGCGGAATATAGACGACCACTGGCGCCGCTGTCTGCCATAGCCTAGGCACAAATGCTCTCAGCCGCCAAAACGTTACAACCGGGAGCAGAATCAGTAGAGCTGGCCAGATCAGCAGGTAGGGAGCTACGAACCGCGCCGCATAAGCATACCTGGCTCCCATATAGAGCGTCGCGAGGTAATAGACGGTAAACAAGACCTTAGTCCGCCGCCTCGGGCTTCTGCCTACCGATGCAACGGAGATGAGAGTAGCAATCGCAAGCGCAGAGTACTCGACGGCCAACTCGGGCAAAGGGGCGGCGCATCCGACGGGGTGCCCTACGGCGCTAGATACGACGGCTATCAGCGCGTATGTGAAGAGGGCCAAGTAGGTCAGTTCAGCGTCGAACAAATGCGGTGCAAGGATGGCGAAGGCGAGCAGGAACGATATGCTCGACACACCGCCAGAAACATGGCTCAGGTCGAGAATCCACAACGAGGCGATAAGGAGCAACACCTGAATTGGGCGCGTTCTGAGAATCGAGCTGAACCAGGATTTCATGGTGGAATTATCGCCCTACCTACGACCCAAGTAAAGCGTCAGAAGAGGCTACCACCGCGCGGCAACTACTCGCCAGACCACCTATAAGGGAGTGAGAGAGTTTTTTGTCGATGGCAGACAAGAAGATGTTAAGAAACAGACCCAAGCCGCCTAACTTGAATGGACACACTTAATGGTGGAAGCTCAAGAATTGACAATTGATGTGATTTGAGTAAAATAAGTGTAGGTTGTTAGCTTGAATGCACATAGTTGATGAGCCTCTAGATAGAGGTATCTATTGAGAAAGGATGGAGGGGAACGATGAAGAGGTTGTTTGCGTTGACACTTGGGTTGATGCTGGTCTCTGCCGTCGCGTTCGGAACGTGGGATGACGCACAGAACAAACGCGTGTTTCCCTATTTCCAGACTGGTGGCAACTGGTACACATTGCTTGTATTTGTGAACGGTTCGGAGGTAACGCCTGACGTGCTTTACATCCGGTTCTGCGACACGCATGGGAACTTCTGCTCAGACACGACGAGTGATACCTACTCCATTCGCGCGAACGAGCAGTTGATGTTCTCGACGTGCAAGGGCATCGGAACATGGATTCCGACCACTTCCAGCTATGGCTATGTGAAGTTCCGTTCGGATGGTACTACTAATTGGTGGGGGGACAACATTCTTCCATTTGCAGTCATTTACAATGCTGTTACTGGCGCAGGCTATGTCATCCGATCCATGTCTCAGCCGGGACTACTACTGGGACCCCCCCGCTGCCCAGTAACCGATTTCTTTGCATGTATAAGCCTACTTGCATTGTGAAGACCACGAATCGTTCGGATTGGGGTGGACAGGTTTTGGGTGCTCTGCCGTAGCGTACGGAGTGCTTATCCCGACCGTAGTTAGGCAGAGGTAGCGGCCGCGCTGAACCGGAGTC
>CAZKNE010000215.1:0-4524 GCA_964554005.1 uncultured bacterium
GCACTCAAGCAGGCCGAGGACATGGGACTTCTAGGTGATGACATTTTAGGAAGCGGCTTCAGCTTCAAACTATCGGTCGTCAGGGGTGCAGGGGCCTTCGTCTGCGGCGAGGAGTCAGCGCTTATGCAGTCCATCATGGGGAAGGTGGGAAGGCCAAAGCAACGTCCTCCCTTCCCCGCGCAGAAAGGGCTCTGGGGCAAGCCAACCAACATTAACAACGTCGAGACATGGGTCAATGTACCCCAGATCATCCGGAAGGGCGGCAAGTGGTTCGCCGGGCTGGGGACCGAGAATAGCAAAGGCACGAAGATATTCTCGCTAGTCGGGAAGGTCAACAACACTGGCCTGGTCGAGGTCCCGATGGGGATCAAGATCAGGGAGATCGTTTACGGGATTGGTGGGGGCGTCCTGGGTGGTAGAAAGTTCAAGGCAGTTCAGACTGGCGGCCCATCGGGAGGGTGTCTGCCAGAATCGATGCTGGACATGCCGATAGACTACGAGAGCCTCACAAGCGTGGGGTCCATGATGGGGTCCGGTGGCCTCATCGTGATGGACGAGAAGACGTGCATGGTCGATGTCGCGCGCTATTTCACAGACTTCCTTGCCCACGAGTCGTGCGGCAAATGCTTCACTTGCAGGAAAGGCCTTGAACGCATGTTGGAGATACTGACCAATATATGCGAGGGGAAGGGAAAGGAAGGCGACATTGAACTGCTCGAAGAGCTCGCGATTATGGTCAAGGAAACCTCGATGTGCGCTCTGGGGCAAACCGCCGCGAACCCAGTCCTCTCCACCATTCGCTACTTCAGGGATGAGTACGATGCGCACATTAGAGAGGCTAGATGTCCAGCCGGCTTCTGCAAAGCGCTTATTACCTACTCTGTCCTTGAGGATAAATGTGTTGGCTGCGGTGCGTGTGCGAGGGCTTGCCCAGTCGATGCGATCTCCGGTGAGAAGAAACAGGTTCACAACATTGACACGGGCAAATGCATTAAGTGCGGTGCGTGCGCTGAGGTCTGCAAGTTCGACGCGATAAATGTTGAATAATAAGGAGTGCTGGAATGCCTAAATTGACGATCGATGGGATTGAGGTGGAGGTGGAGAAGGGGACCACGCTCTTAGAGGCGATTAGGTTTCTGGGAATCCACGTCCCGACGCTTTGCCACAATGATGGATTGACTCCCTTAGGTGCTTGCAGGCTCTGTATTGTGGAGATAGGCAAGCCACCACGGTCAAAAATTGTCACTTCATGCACCTATCCCGCGGAGGATGGACTTTACGTTCGTGCGAACTCAGAGAAAGTGATCAAGCTCAGGAAGCTGATCATAGAATTGATGCTGGCAACAGTTCCGAGTTCGAAGACCGTTCAGGACCTCGCCTCGAAGTTTGGCGTAACGCAATGCAGATTCGAGCCGGAACATGAGGAGTGCCTGCATTGCGGCCTCTGTGTGAGGATGTGCGAGGAGCAGATGATGGCGGGCGCAATTGGTTTTGCCCAGCGGGGCAAGGACATGGTGATCACCACACCGTTTGACAAGACATCAGATGTCTGCCGTCAGTGCGGCGCGTGTATGTATATATGTCCGTGCTGTGAGCTACGATGCCAGGGGCCGGACGCCGAGACCACGGTCTGTAATGGATGCTTGAACCTGGAACCCCCGTGTCTAGATACCTACGATGATAAGATGTGTTCCCTTGACCCATGTGTCGCCTGTGAGCTGGCGGGCCCGTTCCGGTCGGACATGAAAAAGAAAGATGAAGCTTAGAGCCTTCAAACTAAGTGAATAACTAAGAGCAGATTAGTCTCTGTTAGAAATCCTCAGGAGGAACCAATGACCCTAACCAAACTGAACGCTACTGCCGCTACGCTCTCAAAGAACAGGACTGAGGGGTCTGTCTGTCCCAGCAGCGGAATGTGTGTTACCTGTATTGACGGATGTGTAGGGATGTGCGAGATAGGCAAGTCGGCCTACAGAGGACATGAGGTCATCTACCCTCAGCCCTTCGGCATCATCACGACTGGCGCCGAGAAGGATTACCCGGTTGATTATTCCTACCTTAACATCATGGGCACGGCCGTGGGAGCCGTCGGGATCGAGGCCGACAGCGACAAGGCCCTTTTCCCCAACGTGAACCTGGAAACGCAGGTTGGTAAGAAGAATCCGCTCAAACTGAGGCTGCCATTCGTCATACCGGGGCTCGGTTCAACAAAGATTGCAAAGGTCAACTGGGAGGGCATCGCCATTGGCTCCGCACTGGCCGGCACAATCATCACCATCGGCGAGAATGTTGTCGGCATGGATGTCGAATCGGTCATTGAGAAAGGCAAGGTTGTCAAGGCCCCAGACTTGGAGTGGAGAATCAAGACGTTCTTTGACTGGCAGCGCGAAGGCTACGGCGATATCGTCCTTCAGGCAAATGTCGAGGACACGAGGCTTGGGGTGCAGGAATTCGCACTGAGAAAATGCGGTGTACAGACCGTTGAGCTCAAGTGGGGACAGGGCGCAAAGGACATCGGCGGAGAGGTTAAATTAAAGAGCCTCGAGAAGGCGCAACTGCTTTACAAGCGCGGCTATGTCGTAATGCCAAATCCGACCGATCCAGTGATAATTGACGCCTTCAATCACGGCTCATTCCGGGAGTTCGAGCGCCATTCAAGAGTCGGCATGGTCAACCGCGATGACTTTCTCAGGAGAGTCGAGGAGCTCAGAAAGGCCGGAGCGAAACGCATCTTCCTGAAGACCGGAGCCTATCGTCCCGCAGACCTCGCAAGGGCCATCAAGTTCGCGTCATTGGCCGAGATCGACCTGCTCACGATCGACGGCGCAGGCGGCGGCACTGGCATGAGCCCATGGCGCATGATGAATGAGTGGGGCATCCCGTCGCTGGAGATTCACTCCCTCACACACGAGTACTGCGACAGATTGGCCAAAAAGGGTAAGTATGTCCCAGATATAGCGCTGGCGGGCGGCATAACTTTTGAAGACCAGATATTCAAGGCGCTGGCTCTATGTTCACCCTATGCCAAGCTAGTTGGGATGGCTCGTGCACCGCTGGCGGCAGCGATGGTTGGAAAGACTATCGGCAAGCGACTAGATCAGGGCGACGTGCCGGTGTTCATCGAGCGCTTTGGGATGTCAAAGGACGAGATATTCATTACAGCCCCCGTTCTGAGGGAAGAATGGGGTGACAGGTTTGACGATATCCCAACCGGGGCAATCGGGCTTTACAGCTATTACGAACGACTCGCCCAAGGACTCAGGCAGATGATGGCCGGTGCGAGGAAGTTCGGCTTGGAGCATGTGAACCGCAACGACCTCGCGAGCCTCACCAGGGACTGCGAAGCGCTCACTGGCATCCCATACACCATGGACCTGGACAAGGAGGAAGTGGACAAAATCCTCGACGCGTAAGCAACGCACCAATTAAACAGCAAGAGCGAAGCGCCTCGTGCCCCAGCGGTGCGAGGCGCTTTTTGTTTTGTGGGTCTGCGTCCTATCACGCTGCTTAGCTGCATGAATGGGCGCAACACCCAGGATAAGCTGCTCGGCATGAGACAGCCCTTGTTATCTGATAGAACGTCCCTAAAGGGGACGCACAAATGACCATGCTCAACCAGGTCCCAAACCACCCGTTCACGGCTTCTCATAAAGCACTCGTCCATACTTGTTGGCTGGATAAGCAAGGCCACCTATGACGTCTTTTTCCTCCTGGAATTGTTCCTCGCCCATCACCCAGAGATCAACCCATACCGGCAAATCGGGCGGCAACAGAGTCCGCAAACGCCTCTGCTCGCGCCGCCTATCCGGGACAACATCCTCGACAACAACAAGGTCGATATCGCTCTCAGTTTCCGCAGTGCCAGCGGCCCGGGAACCATACAGGATTATCCTTCTGATCTGTGCCTCTGCAACAAGTCTGTCCACAATATCAGTAAGCGCAATCTCTACACCAAGAACGTCAATCTGCATGGCTGCTCCACCCTTAAATCTGGTGTAAGAATCGAAGCACAATTCAGAACCCATCCTACAACGCCAGCCTCGTATACTGCAATCCGGCGCATGGTATGGTGGCTGCCGACAGATTGCCCTGCAATATGTCGGCGCATGGCACAGAAACAGCGGGGGGGTCTGGGGGCACGCTGCGGCTGCACCCAGGCTACCATTGATTACCACCCTCTACACAACGCAGCGCCAGGCGATCGCGGCGGCGAGCACGAGCACCGCAACACCGTAGGCCAGCGGGTCCCGCCAAGAATGCCTGAGTCGCAGGATGCTGGTCCGCTGCGCTTTCTTGCCGAAGGCACGAGATTCCAGCGCCATTGAGAGCACATCCGTTGCTCTGAGGGCGTGAAGGACGACGGGAACGATCAACGGGATGTGTTTTATCGCGCGACTCACGGGATTGCCCTGGTCGAGCGTGTGGCCTCTTGCCCTCTGGGCATCACGAATTAGGCCGACCGTCGAGATGAACGTCGGCACCAGTCGGAACGAGAGCATCAGCGTGAACGTGAAAACAAATGGA
>CAZKNE010000216.1:0-4480 GCA_964554005.1 uncultured bacterium
TGCACGATCGCTGCTAACTCGGCTGATCAAGATGGCGGAGGAGTTTATTGCAGGGATTCCTCGCTGACTATTCAGAACTGCATCGTCAATAGCAATGAATGCCTCGTTAGTGAATACGGGTCTGGTGGAGGCATCTACTGTAGGGACTCCAGGGATTCCTCGCCGACTGTCCAGAACTGCACCGTCGTTGACAACTCAGCGAACTACACCGGAGGCGGAGTATATCTTGAGGACCCCTCCGGCATCATTGAAAACTGCACGATCACTGGCAATTCAGCCGAATGGGGCGGCGGCATCTGCTACTTCCGAGGTTTTCTCACGATTCAGAACTGCACTTTCGATGGGAACTCAGCGAACAGCACCGGCGGGGCGCTCTGGTGCGAGGACGACGTTTCGGACATTACGAACTGCACAATCAGTGAGAACACAGCTGTTGAGGACGGCGGGGGCGTCTACTTCAGGATCCGATACAGCGCCGACCGCGTCCTCACCAACTGCATCTTCTGGGACAACGGCAGCAACCATTGGGAAGACGCGACCGTAACTTACTGTGACATCGGAGACGACATGCCGTCTGGCGAAGGCAACTTCTCTACCGATCCGGCGTTCGTCAGCGGCTCCGGCGGCGATTATTACCTGTCGCACTACGACACCGAGGGCGAGGATAGTCCCTGCATAGACGCGGGGGATCGGCCATCGGCGGATTTAGGCCTCGACAAATACACGACTTGCACTGACGGCCGGCCCGACACGGGCACGGTTGATATGGGCTATCACTACAGCGTGGGGCCGGAGCTGTCCGACCCGACGTACTCGCCCGATTCTGGGCGGAGCGACGTGAACTTCACTTTCACAGTCCATTACTATGGCCCCGGCGGCAGCGAGCCGTCCTCAATCGAGGTGGTCGTGAACGGGACTGCACACGGCATGAGCCTATACAGTGGGACGGCGGCCGACGGGATATACAGCTGGACCGGGACCATCCCCGAGGACGGCCAATCAACGTATCACTTTGAGGCGACCGATTCGCTTGCGCAGGACGTTCGGCTGCCGGCGTCGGGCGAGCTTGACGGGCCGATGGTCTATGACGACTACGTGAAGCCGCAGTCGAGCTGCACGACGGCAGACGTCACCAAGACGAGCACGATAGATGTCGATTACACATCTTCAGACGACAACTCTGGCGTCGCTAATGTCACTCTCTGGATGCAGTTTGACGGCCACGGCTACTATGATTCCGGCCATTCCTCGAGCGATGAGAGCGGCAGCTTCGCGGTTGACCTCGGAAGCGGCAACGGGACGTACGACTTCTACACGATAGCGACGGACCGGGCTACGAACGAGGAGAACGCTCCCGGGACGCCCGACGCGACGGTGGTCTTCGATAGCACGCCGCCAGAATCGAGCGCAAGCTGCGAGGATTCGTCCAACTCCAGCCCCATAGACGTTGATTTCACGGCGAGCGACGCTCTCACTGGCGTTGACGAGACCGCGCTTTGGTATCGCTACGCGGGTGGCAGCTGGACTGATTCGGGCCAGACGCGGACGGGCAATTCGGGCACGTTTTCATTTGCGCTCTCCGATGGCGAGGGTACCTACGAGTTCTACACAGTTTCCACGGATGCGGCTGGCAACGTCGAGTCGGCACCGGGCGGCGCCGACTGCTCGGTCTTCTATGACTGCACGGCGCCTGTTTCATCTTGCGACTGCTCGCGCTGGGTCAACGTGCGTGAATTCATATACGTGTGGTTCGAGGCGAGCGACAATCTGGCGGGGCTGGACAGCATAGCGCTCTGGTATCGGCCGCTTCCTTCTGGCTCCTGGACCGAATACGATACAACCGATGGTGAGGCGAGCGGCAGCTTCAATTTCAACCTGCCGGGCGGCGTGAACGACGTGGAGCTCTACACAATAGCGACCGACAACGCGGGGAACGTTGAGTCGCCGCCTGCCGAGGCGGACTGCACCATGGGCTATGACGCCGTCAAGCCGGAGTCGGACTGCACATCTCCCGTTGTAACGAACAATACGTCCATGCCCGTTGATTTCACGGCCTCAGACGACAGAAGTGGCGTGGACTCGACCACGCTTCTTTACAAGTACGAGGACGGCGGCTGGGGCACAACTGGGCTCAGCCCGCAGACAGGTACCTCGGGCCAATTCCCATTCGTTGCCTACTTGGGCGATGGGACGTATTACTTTGCGACGCGTGCGCAGGACAACGCGGGCAATCAGCAGGATTTCCCTGCCGAGGCCGACAGTGAGACTCTCCTTGACACGACAGCGCCGGTATCGTCGTGCAGCGTTGACGTTGAGTACACGTCGGCCGCGACGATTAGCGTCCAGTACTCGGCATCGGATACGCTCACGGGCGTCGCTCTGGTGCGGCTTTTCGTGTCGAGGGACGGCAGCGCGTGGGATGACACTGACCTTGAGAGCGGTGAGGCGACGGGCGAGTTCACCTATGATTTCGCTAGTCTTGACGGCACGTACCGCTTTGTTAGCGTGGCGACCGACGGCGCCGGGAACGTCGAGAGCATCTCTGCGGCCAGGGCCTGCACAGTAGTATTCGATACTGGGCTTCCATCCTCCGTTTCCAGCGCTCCTGAGGTCGAGAACGACCCGACCATCGAGGTCGCTTTTGCGATCACTGATGCTCTCTCGGGGGCATACGGTGTGGAGCTCTATGTCTGCTTCTCGACCATAGCCACGGCAGCCTGCACCGGCGACTGGGAATACACTGGCGAATACGAATATGGCACAGTAGGCAGCATCAGCTACGAGCCTGTCTATGGGGCCGGCTTCTACCGCTTCTTCACTATCGCACTGGACAAGGCGGGTAACTTCGAGGCGATGAAGGAGACGGCTGACTGCATCACGGACTACAATCAGGACTATGTGCTTTCAACCTGCTCGGGGCCAGACGAGTCGTCGGCCGCGACGGTCGCGATAGATTACGCAACGGATATTGGCGAGGTGGGCTATGATCACGTGGAGCTCTGGTATTCGTTCTCACCGAACGGGGCTGATTGGTCGGATGAGTGGCTCGATAGCGGTTTAACATCTGATGCGAGCGAGGGCACGCTGGTCTTCGAGATGCCTGATGGCGACGGTTACTATCGCTTCTGCACGATTGCTCTGAACGATGACCTGCTTGCAGAGCCGTTCCCCAGCGCTTGCGACTGCGAGGTTCTGGTCGATGCGACTGTGCCCTTCTCCGCCGTCTCAGGCCCAACCATTGCAGGCTCTCTGCCCGTTACGATTCATTATGACGCAAGCGACCAGGGCCAGGAGGGTCATTACCTCTCGGGGGTGAAGTCGGTCGAGGTCTGGTACTCGTTCGAGGGGAGCAACACGCTTTACGACGCGATCGAGGGCACGCCAGCTACCACAGCGACCGGCTCCGTTGACTTCGCACCCGCTCAGGAGGGCATATACACGCTGTGGTCAATCAGCACGGACGCTTTCGGCAATCGCGAGCCGACGCCGCCTGAGCCGGACACGGAATTGGCTGTCGATCTCACTCCGCCAGTCTCATCCGCCTCAGCGCCTCACTACTCCACGTCGTTCCCAGTGGAGGTCTCAGTCGTGGCGACAGATGCAGTAACACTCGTCACCAATGTATCCGTCTATTACTCGTTAGATGGCGGCGATTGGCTGCTCGCAGGAGAGATCGACGCCTCCCGCGGGACGCTGGCCTTTGCCCCGGACGACGCGGCCGAGGGTGTTTATGGGTTCATCTCAGTCGGAACGGATGCCGCTGGCCACGAGGAGTCAATGCGAGACGTGCCCGACGCGGAGACGACCGTCGATTGGACCGCGCCCATGAGCAGCTGCACGTCGCCAACGTTTTGGAATTCTACGGCGATAACGGTTACCTACGAGGCGTCCGATGGTGGCTCGGGCCTCGTTTCGGCGGGACTATGGTATAAGTTCGGCGCGGATGGCAGCTGGACCGATACGGGTCTGACAGAAAGCGCCCAGAATGGGTCGTTTGACTTCACGGCGGCGCATGGTGAGGGCACGTATTACTTCCAGACGATCGGCTGGGATTACGCCGGCAACGTGGAGGACGGCCCCTCGAGCAACGGCGACGATTCGACCATTTACGATGCGACCGCGCCTTCGTCAGAGTGTAGTAGTCCAACGCACAGCAAGAACTCATCTATCGAAGTGACCTTTACCGCTTCGGATGCCGGCGGCAGTGGTCTCGATGAGGCGAAGCTCTACTACAAGTTCGGCTCAGGCAGTTGGACAGACAGCGGGCTTTCCGAGAGCGGTTCGTCTGGGTCATTCGACTTCACGGCAGCTGACGGCCAGGGCACGTACTACTTCCAGACGAAGGCCCAGGACAACGCCGGAAACAGAGAGTCAGGGCCTTCTGGCAGTGGCGACGATTCGACCATATACGATGCGAGCTCGCCCTCGTCAGAGTGTAGTAGTCCAACGCACAGCAAGAACTCATCTATCGAAGTGACCT
>CAZKNE010000217.1:0-4452 GCA_964554005.1 uncultured bacterium
TGTTGGCCGTGGCTTTAGGAGAATCACGGAGACCGGCAAGCCTCATGAACGATTCCAAAATGACACGTGCCCAGCTCTGTCCGTGGTTGACAATGCTGCTCTTGACTTGCCTGATGGCGTCGAGAAGGTATTCGTTGCGGCTATTTAGCGACTCGGCGTCCTCATACTTACTTCGATATGCCCCTAGAACGTCCGCCAAGCTACGGTCCTTCCAGGCCACGGCCGCTGCCTCCTCGAGAACCGAATGAGCTATTGACTCACCCTTCGCAAGTGCCCTCTCGAAAACGTGCAAATAGATAAAACGCTCCAGTTCAGCTGGGGCGACAGAGGCGTCTTCCACATCGTATCCCAAGAACTCAAACGCATCAGGACGCCTCCTGATCGTGACGAGTTTCCTGAGTGAAGGGTATGATCTCAGCAAGGCCCAGATGAGGCGCCCTGAGGCGCCCAAGACCGTTCGGTCTGCCCCACCAGCTAAAAAGACATCAACCGCTGCATCGAGCAGACGTGCAGCTACCTCCTGCTCCACCTTGTCTGTGCGCTCCATGCACTTGGACAGAGCCGATGACGACGCCTGCTGCTCGCCAAGCACGGAAGCGATTGCGTCCGCAGCCTGTGCAAACACGCCGAGGTGTAACCCGCGGTCAGTCTGAAGCACTGCTCGATATCGCCCAATATAGATGAACCGGTTGAGCGCCGCAACATCAGGACTCTCGGCCATCACCGGCTTTGAAAGGCCGACCATCTCGCCAAGCCTGTCCCTGACGCTCTGAAGCGACTGCCTCAACGCTTGGGCCTCCGTGAAGGCGACCTTAAGCAAGACGCCGAGGCAAAACTCGAAGGCTTCCCACAGAGCCAGACGTCGGTAAAAAACCGCCGCATCTCGCACGAGCTCAACCAACTCGAGCATTTCGCGCTTCTTCTGAACCATCACGAGCTTCAGCTGAAGCAGCGTCTCCTGATACTCGCGCAGGGCGTCCGCCTCGCCTACGGAATGCGGCGAGGCATCGTGGGCAATCAGGGCGGCCTCGCAGGCCGCGGTTTCCGTGGCCGCTAGCGCTATTTTGGGCTCCAGGTCACGTAGGGTCTGCACTTCCCTCGTCTCGATTAGCTCCAGTTCCCGCTCGGCCTCGTGCACAGCACGAGAAAGAAGCAGATAGAGGTTTATTGGTTGCTTGTTCTTGTCGATCTTGGAAAGCCCCTCTGCCGCCACACGCAGGCTCTTGAAGGACACTTCCTCGCCTGAAACGGCAGTTGAGACCGCCTCGTGAATCATCCCCGCATCGTGGTTATCAATCCCAAACGCGACGAGCGACGCCGTTGCCTCTTCTCTTGCCCCCTCAGAATCACGCACCTGGATGACTGCGTCCCGGAGAGAGACCCGTGTGGGCTCGTAAAACAGAAGCTCGGAAGGTGTCCCTCTGGCTACCAGCAGCCCGCCAGCAGTTGCGAGAATCTGCGACTGGAGCTCATCTTGCTCCCCATCGGGAGCCTCAAGCACGAACCTTGACACCACGAGCGCCGGAGGCGCTACCTGCATAACAGTTTGCTTGCTAGCGTCAAGCAGAAAAAAGAACCCAGCGTCGTTGGCCGCAATGGCACTCGGCGTGAACTTGCCGTCCTCATCGTCCTCCAAAAGACGATATTCCGACTTGTATTCCAGCTGGTCTGTGAACAATAAAACTCTACGATTGCCAGCGTCCAGAACGGCCACGGTCTCGGGCGACACTAGGGCGATGCCAGACGGGAACAGAAAACAGGGCGGGCTGAAAAGGTTCGGCGGGGTATTGTAAAGCAGGGCTATATCCGCCTCCGACACGCTCCCTCGCCGACCCACCTCGCCCTTGAACTTGCCATCCGCCGAGAAACGCTGAAGTCTGTGGTTGCCTCTATCTACGACGATCAGCTCATCCCCAGGGGTGGCGCAGATGGCTTGAGGCTCATAGAACTGCCCCGCACGGCCTCCGACCTCGCCGAACGAGAACTCGAATTTGCCCTCAAGGTCAAGCGCGACGATCCGGTGGTTCCAGCTGTCGCAGACAACAACGCGGCCGAGGTTCTCTAAGACCGCGACGCCCCGAGGGTATGAGAATGAGCCATCACCCTTCCCCTTGGCTCCGCTCGCCCATAAGACCTCGCCAGCGGCGGACACTTTGACCACCCGGTGATTGTATTCGTCGCTGATGAACATGTTGCCATGGCGGTCCATAGCCAAGCCAGAGACCCGAGCGAAACAAAGTTCAGGCTTCGGCTCGATCCGAACGACCCTCCTGGGCTTGAGAACCTTGGGGGCCAAACGACTGCTAGGCGTGTCCTCACTCGCGCTCAAAAAACACTAACCCCATGCAAATCCGCCCTGCCAACAATCACTAGAACGATCGCTACCCTGAGATGTCGAAGCATCAAACCAGCAAACCTAAATATACGCCTCGAAATCAGAAAGGGCAAAGCGGGGAACAACCGAGCACTCACTGGTCTGAAAGCCACTCTGCGTCGTAAGTAAAGAACATCAAGCCTTTCTCACGATCACCTCGACCCCGTTCCACCAGTCGTCTGTGCCGCAGCCCCTGGCCTTGATCTTGAAAGCCGACTCGAATTCGGGATGCGCCTTCAAGAAATCCAGATTCGCCCGCTCAACGTACTCCCAATTCAGATCGTCAACCAAAATGACGCATTGTTCCGACAGATGAGGCAGCATGATCTCAAGCCCCGCCACCTGTTGCTCGTAGGTATGCTCCCCGTCATAGTAATACACATCGACCCGTAATAGAGGCTCGTCCGCAAAGATGCGCGCGATCGCCTCCCTGTAATCCATATTGTAATACTCCACATTGGACGGGCGCCCGAATTTCGCCAGATTCTCTCTAAGAATCTCCTCGTTTGTGCCCTTATCGTCAAACTCAGAGAAACTATCGATACCGATGCAGCGCGTCGTCTCGTTGAACAGCGCCGCGCTAAGGATGCTACAGCCACGATACATGCCAACCTCGAGATAGACTCCCCTTGAGGCAAACCTCCTGACAATCTCGTTGACGAGAAACCGGACGTTCTCACAGCTCATACCATCGACCCCGCGCTCGGCAAGCACACTCATTCTCCTGTCCTTCGGGAATAGGTCCTTGGTCGGATCATCCCAACACTCGCGAAGCGTCGTCTCAATCATCGCCAGACTAGAGAGAGACCGCAGGTCAAGGGCTACTTCGGCAGCCGTTTTATCCACTGATTCAGACATGTCTCCATCCCCTATGCACTTATGGAGGCTACAATGAAGCCCATCTCTTTCTACGTTATCGGGAGGTTACTGCAAACAGCTTAAATGTGAAGCTCTGCGAGCCGGCCAGGGGTCGATCAAGAAACCAAGACCAACCGCTCTTGCCAGGCCGGCTATCTCTCAGCCGGCTACGACGCTCAGGCAACTTCGTCCGCCGCTTGCGTGTTGACTGTTCTGAAGGATGGTGGCCTGCTCGGGTGCTGTGGATGCCTGTTGATCCAGTAGGGCGGATGCGATTAGGCTTTGCGGTTCTGTTGTGGGATACTTAAGTCCAAGGTAGTTTTTGCTCATCTTGAGTAAGGGTGTAGGTTTTGGCCAAGACGCGTAGATCGCTCTCCGACCAACAGGTGGAAGTTCTTCACTTCCCGTTCATGGCGGTCTTGGCGTGCACAATCGGCGCGCTAGCGTTCCTCCTGTTCGTCTTCATCGCTCACAGCAAGGACCTCGTCGATGCATCGAAAATAAAAAACGACATCCTGGGCAGCAGAAGCCAGCTCACGACAAAACAGAAGGAGCTTAAACAGCTGAAAGAACAGATCGCCCAGGACAGACGCTTCCTTGCCGAAAAAGCCATCCCTCTGCCAAAGGAACAGGTGCAGCAGCAGACCAAACTCGAAGAACTGGAGCGACTGTTAGTGGAGCTCGAACGTTCGAAGGAACATCTCCAAGTGCTCCTGGCGAGGCGCAAGCAACCCGATCAAAAACTCACCTCGGAGCTCGAAGACCTACGCACGAAGGCGGCCATGCTGAAAGCCAGCAGGTCCGTCTTGGCGACAGTGAAGCATTCCTCGGAATCAGCCACTTTGCCGAAGCCGGTTTACATCGAGTGCTGTGCAAACGAGGCGGTCATCTGGCCTGCCGGCAAGGCCGTCCCGATGACAGACAAAGAGCTCAGGGCAAGTTCGCTCGAGGCGTGGCTCTCGACAGCCGGCATCAAGGCACCGGGTAACTACGTTGTTCTCCTGGTCCGGCCATCGGGGATAGCCACGTTCGACAAGCTGCGGGAGCTTTCCGAGAGTTCCGGGTGCAAGGTTGGCTACGAGCCTGTTCTGGAAGAGTGGGAGTTTTTCTTTTCTTGAACGGCACCTGCTCGAGGATTTAGAAGTTGACGCAAAGAGCCCGGTCATCTGAAGTGGGGTTCTTCCACTTCTCCTTTCTTGACATACTGGCCTGCACGGTTG
>CAZKNE010000218.1:0-4440 GCA_964554005.1 uncultured bacterium
AAGCCAACTCACCCTCTTTGCGTGCGACGAAATCAGGATTGGTAGGCGCCCGGACCGCGTAAAGCTTCGCATCGCTCGCCCCGAAATAGACCACTCCCGCAGAGTCCACGGTGATTGAGCCAAATATCGAGCCGCCTGGGACGAACGACCATCCAAGCTCTCCAGTGTCCTTGTCAATCGCGTAAAGCGCATCTGTTGCGATATATACATATTGGCCGTCAATCGCCGGCGAAGAGTACTGCACGGGAGCGCCCGTGTCGTACTTCCATACCATCGTCGGCTCAGGGCCAGCGACAGTGAAGTCATAATCAAGCCGATAGAGGCAGTGATCGAACGACCCGATATAGACGGTATCCACGTTGCCATTGGTCTCCACTGAAGGCGAGCTGTTGACCATGCCGCCCGTCTCGAACGTCCAGACCAATAAACCAGCTGAGTTTACAGCATAAACGTAGTTGTCGTAGGACCCAAAATAGACAGTGGAATCTGTCCCCTCAGCCGCACTGCACTGCACAGCACCACGCGTCGGGAGGTTGTAGGACCACTTGAGCGTGCCATCCCGGCCACTGATGGAGTAAAACGTGCCGGAATAAGAGCCTATATAGACGTCACCGCTAACGCCAACACAAGGGGAGCTGTCCGCAATGTCGGCAGCGCTGAATATCCACCTCAGCTCGCCTGTCCATGTGTCCAGCGCAAAGACCGTTCCCGACCTCGAGGCGACAATGATGCTGCCCTCTTGCCCAAGAGCCGGCGTGCAATCGACATAGTCACCTGTGTCGTATTGCCACAACACGTGCGAGAAATCGCTTGCTATGGCATAGACCCTGCCATCGCGCGACCCAGCAAAGATGGTCGATTCGGACCCTCCAATCACCGGGGTGCCCTTGATGGGTTCGCCTATGTTAAGCGTATCCACAACCGGCATTGTCGGCCCAAACGCCTCGTTCTCGAGCGAGTTATTGTCCTGATAGCGGTTGAAAGAAGGCCACTTGGCGATTGTCGGACCTACGTATTGAAACTCTGGGGCGCTTGCCCTTGCGATCGACGGAGGCGGATCCCTCTCAACATCGGCGTTGCCGGGGTCCGAAGTCAACACGCCGTGGCTCCTAGGCTCGTTGTAGAACGGCATCTGGCCCTCGTAGTAGAAGTCAAACCAGAACGAGTGCTCCCCATAGTCCGGATACACCGTCTCGTAGGTATAGAGCCCATCGAACTGAGAACCGTTTCCAGGCAGAAGCTCCATGTCATACTGAACGTCATCGATGTATAGGCGAGCATTCAGCGAGCCCACATCCCCAGTGTTGATGCCAGACGCGCGACTCTTCGGGTCGAAGAAGCGGATGCTGTAAGTGTAGACTCCCGGCGGCCCAACCGCTGGCGTTACCTTCCCATCACGCAGAAGCAGCGTAAACAGCTGACCGTATTCGGGCAACCTCGTAGTGCAAGGCTCCACCTCATCCCTCGGCCAATTCGGATGAACCGAGGTCGGGGTGTCCATGAACTCGAAATGGAAGCTCGGCGTGTTGTTCGTCGTGGTCATGTGGAACGAATACCTATCCTCCCAGGGCACAGAGGAGTTGCCTATCACGGAATCTCCACGCATCGTATATGCTATGTTGTCTAGATAGACATCTTGAATATGCGGCGAATCCTCATCCGAGTCATAATACCAAACCGAAAGGTCAACGACGCTCTTCTTAGGCCTAGCTATCGTCCCGTCAAACGTAACATCCGTCTTGACGAAATATAGCTCGGGACACATGTTTGGTCCCTCATCGATCTCCGAGACGATCGGCGAGTTCGCGCCAAAGCCATCCTCTGTCTCGAAGAAGTAGTTGTAGCAGCCGTTCTGGTTGTAATAAATGTATTCCCGCAGTGACGGGGCCGCAACAGAACCGTCAGAAATATACTCGTATGTCCCGAGCCGGCGAATGTCGTCTCCGGTGTCGAGCTGATAGACCATCCCTTCCCACTTGCCCCAGGGCGGGGAACCGTAGGCAGTAGGAGGCGCCGCCGGGTTTGGGTTGCCCGGATTGATGTGGAAAGGCGGGTAGCCCAAGAGCGGGTCATCAAACCTCCAGAAAGTGTGGAAACCGTCAACATAGAGAATAATCGGGTTCTCCGGATGCGGAACTCCCTCATCATAGACACCAACTGAACCACAATCCGGGTCGAAATAATCCACGTTATAGGTAAACAGTGTCGGTACACGGGCCATCCGGTTGTCCTCAGTGTAGCCGACCTTTGGATTCACGTCGGCATACCTGAACCGGCCCACAGTGTTTTCCTTTATCTTCATCACCCAGCCGGTGTCATAAAGAGCACCCTCCAGGTCCTTGTTGCGGCCATCGCCCCGGACGTAAATGTATCCGCCAGAGATTATGGGCGAACAGGCCATAGTCATATGGCGGTGGGGATAGACCGGCTCGTAAAACGGCACCTTCTCAAGGCCCCGGTGATTCTCCTGGCCGGCCGTGTGATATTGAAAAACGACTTGGCCGGCCAAATATCCCAGCAAATCGTCGTCCCTCGAAGAGACCACCTCAAGCCAGCCGTCGCTCGTCACCATCCAGATCAGCCCGTTGCCGTCCAGAACCGGCGATGGAGCCACGTCGTAGCTTCCGTCAGGGTCAGGCGTGAAATTCCATTCACCCGGTGGTTGGAGCTCAGGGCAAGAGGTTACCCACAGCGCCTGACCCTCCGTGTCGCCGAAGTAGTTCTTGTTCAGGTCCATACCGGTCATAATATCGACCGCGTGCAGAGAGTGATCGCTTTGAACAAAAATCGTGTTACCGCTGAGAATCGGCGTCGAAGCAGCCGGCCCCCCCAGATCATAAGACCACCTAAGCGCCACTGTGTACTTCCGAGGGAACGCGCCCACAGCTACCCCAGGAGGTGGGATATCTGGACCCATTACGTACTCGTCATTGTTGTCCATCCATATTGGCTGTGGGGGATCATCCGGGCTCCAACCTACGAATTCCCAGTCGTGCTCCTCATACCACGAGTCCTCTATACACAGAAGAGTCCCGGCCGGATCGCAAATATAGATCGTGGATGTTGTAACACCTATGTTGTTGTAATACACTGGCGGCGGCCCTCCTTGTGGAGGTGGCGTGCCCTCAACACGGTCCTTCCAGAAAGACCAGCTTCTCGGGACGATGACCGGAGAAGAAACGAGCGGATCGCCCGCACTGCTCACCGCGTATGACCACTTCAGGTTCACAGGCGGCAAGGGTGGTGGAGGGGATGGCGGAGGGGGAACTAATATGGGAGGCGGAGACCAGATGATAGCAGTAATCGTGTGCATCGCATAAAGATTGCCATCCTTGCCCGGCGCATAAATCGTCCTGGGTTGTCCCACGCCCTTCCAGTATGTGCCCGCTCCCGGCGCAGCCCCTGGTTCATAATCCCAATATGTGTATTGGTTCTTACAAAGAGCCGGCGAGGCGCATATATCAGCTTCCAATGGTGTCTGTGGGTCCAGCCCATACCACCAAACAATATCTCCGTCATCATAGTCGCCAAAGGCATAAGTAGTGAACGCATAACCGACCGAAGTGCCGTCCGAGTTCCCAAAAACGTAAACTCGCCGGTCGTTCGTATCTATCATAATGTCCGAGGCATCGGCTCCGCCAGCCGTGAACGGCGTTGAGAACAGGAGCAGAGGATCACCCGGGTTCGCCAGGTCCCCGTTTGGATCGTAACAATCAAGTGAAAGCCCGGACATCGCATTCAGGCCGGCGAAATAGAACTTGGTCTCGTCCGGACTAAGAGCGCCGCAGCTCCAGGTGCTAGACGGATAAGGTTGTGGAGCAGTCTGCCACAACACCTCAGGAAGGGTGCAGCCTTCCTCGTCCGGAAGATCCTCGCGAATGCAACAAAGAATAGTAAGGGGACCCAGAAAGCCCTGTTTCGTCCCAAGAGCGTAGATTCTGCCGCTCGAATCGATAATGTGATTCGACCTGCCGTATCCGACCTCGTAGCTCCAGTGAATGGTTAGATTCTGACTAGAGATGGGGGGTCCCTCCTCCAAAGTCACTCGCTTGTTCTCATAATCAAAATGAAGTGTAGGCCAAGCTCCTCCGGTAACGGACTGACCAAAAGCAGAAGACGCCATAAAGGCAAAACAAGCCATCGCCAGCAAAAGCAAACTGGCCGTAGAAGCCCTTTTCATAATCCCTCCTCAGATTCTCCGATTATCCGCAAACCCAGGAATGAATATATCCCCAAAAAAGCACTATATCATCAGCAAGTTGCTACGCAATTGCCGAAGAAGCCTAACAAATCACTCCTATCAACAACAAGCGCACCTTTTATGCCTATATTCTCTTGCACCTATAATATGCTTCATTACTATGACCAGAGTCAAGGCTTATTGTGTCGATACGGGAATCGTCCCGATCAAACTTATTTGACGCACCAAGAGACCGACAT
>CAZKNE010000219.1:0-4394 GCA_964554005.1 uncultured bacterium
AGGAGCACCGCCTGGGCTGCATCCATGGGCGGATGATCGATGAGGTTTCTATGGAGCAGCTGTTCGAGCAGCTCATCAACCACGCCCTCGCCGGACGCGGACGCCTGTGCAACCACCATCATCCCGCCATCCTCGATTACAGCCCTTATAGAACCAAAATCTATCGACATTCTCGCAGGACGCAGGACGAGGTCCGCCACGCTTCCTATGATGCGCGCCAGCTGTTCATCACGCAGCTTGAGCGCCTCGTAGTAGGTCAGCTGGTCGCTCAGTGAGAACAGCCTGTCGTTGGGAATGACGATGATGCTGTCGGCAGAGGAGCGGAGCTTTGCTATTCCCTCGCTGGCGCTATCGGCCTTCTGACTGCCCTCATACTCGAATGGTGAGGAGACAACCGCAACCGTCAGCACACCCATGTCCTTCGCCACCTTCGCAAGATGAGCTGCTGCCCCTGACCCAGTGCCGCCTCCCATGCCTGCCACGATGATCACCATCCCATAGTTGGCAATTTTGTCGGCCCATTCTTCAGATGCCTCCTCCGCGGCGGCTCTGCCGAGGTCAAGATTGCCTCCACTGCCAATGCTCTTTGCTATCTGCTTACCAAGTAGGAGTTTTGACTCGATCGTGAGTCGCTCAAGGGACATGTAGTCGGTATCGATAACGATAAAATCGAGCGATGAGGGAGCCATGCTTTGCATCTGCTCGACTGTGTTACAGCCGTCGCCGCCAACACCCGCAACGAGGACCTTCGTCTGCGGAACATCACATTCATCATTGGCAAACCACACAAACGGACATTTCTGCCTGACCGACACCGGTAGGGTCCTAATAGGAAATGAGACCCCTGACGGAACCATCTCTGCTATACTTCCCATTCTTTTCTACCTCCGAATTAAGTCAAAGATACGTTCTTACTGGTCAAAGCGTTCCATGCCCGACTGAGGAACGAGCGCTCTTGCCCCGAGAAGCTGCTAACACCGGCCGCCCGCTCATAGCCGAACGACAAAAGCCCCATCACACTCGTAAAGCCGGGGTCGTCCAGTGCCCCGTCAAAAGACTCTGTATCGGCGCACTTGCCCGTCTGCGCTTGCATGCCGAATATGCACGATGCCAGCCCACAAAGGCCCGGGTCTTGCGAGGCGCAGCCGGTCAGAACCACCCCGCGCTTGATGAACTGCTCTGCGTCCGCCCGCCTAATGTCGTTTCTGAGGGTTAGGAGTATCTCGGCATTTCTGGACGACATTGCCCTGACAACCCTGGGGTCGGCCGTGGTCTCCTCGACCTCCGAGACTAATGACTCGAGGCGCCCCTCTGCCGGGCGAGGCATCTTTGCAGCAAGGCCAGTGCTGAGCTTGACCTCCTCGGCGCTGCGCATGTCGCAACCGAGGCAGTGCGCCACATCCCCAGTAACGAATCCACCGGCCATAGCCACACAGCTGACGTATCGTGGTGACCCACCGAAATAGATGATTGCATCCGTTGTGCCCTTCCCAATGTCTATCAGCAGGACACCATCTTCCATCTGGTCAGGTGTGAGGCACGCCCTAGCGGAAGCCAGGGAGTCCAACATGATAAGCCTAGCTGAAAGATGCGCCTCCCCGAGGGCATGTTCCAGATCGTTCAGGGCGCTCTGGGACGCCAGAATCACCTTCACGTGCGCATCGAGCCTTTGTCCTGTCTTGCCGACTGGGTTCTTGATGAACTTGTGGCTATCGACCGCGAAATCCTGGAGAATCGTATGCAGCATTCTCTCGTCAGAGTGAACCGTAACGGACTTCGCGTCTTCAAGCGCGTGGCGAAGATCGCTCTCGACGATTGCTCGCATGGCGCAGGCGTCCTTGGATGAGGACGAACCAGTGAGCGATATAGTCCCCACGCTATCGACCGAGCGTGTGTGCCGGCCGTTCAAGGAGACGACAACATCTTTGACCCCGGTCCATGCCATCACCGAGGCCTGCTCGGTGGCTGTCCTGATCGAGTCTGCGACCTTGCTGATGTCAACGAACTCTCCTCGCTCGACACCCCTGGTTCTCACCTCGCCCACGCCGATGATCTTCAGCGGCGCTGTGCTCACCTCATCATCCCCTAGCTCCAGATCCTCCTTTACTATCTGGGCGATAGCAGCCCGAGTTGTTTCCGAACCTACATCTAGGGCCGAGATAATCCGCGGCGTTCGACCGAACATTCTCCCTCCAATTCTCTCAAGTGTTTTTTCTCAGGACGATTTGGCCCCTGAATCTGAGGTCCACGGACCTAAATTCCCCCTTTTGACGAGCGATGTAGCCTTTTGCCATAACATACTTACGTATCTGTCTATTGAACGCATTCAGCGAGAAAACGAGCGCCGCACCACCTGCGTGGGGCCACACACGAACCTCAATCTGGTCAACGACCTCCACCCGCGAATGAGGGCCAAAATAGCTCAAAGATGAGAGCAAATCGCACAGTGAGACGAGGTCTGGGAGGAACTCCTCCTGCACCTTACCCCCAAGGCCAACGGTGCTGAACGTGAGCCCCTGCAAAGAGGGAAGTCGGGCCGCCGCGCTCCCACTCGGCAACGGCACAAGGACGCCGTCCTCAGAAAGGCCCCAACGTCTGCCCTTAAGCTCCGTCACAAACCTCGCCCTCCGGCCTTGAACGTTCACTACAAGGGTCGAGGGATAGAGCTTCTTCACCGTTGCGCTCTTGACCGATGGCATGCCGGAAAAAGCGATTCTCATGTCCCCGACGGAAACGTCGAGAAGCGAGCGCCCAATGTTGCCCGAACAGCTGGCCGCCGCCTGTGTGGCGTCGAGGTCGCCCGGGGCCTCGAGTAGTATCTGGCGAACGGAGAATAAAGAGCTAAGGAGTTTCCCCAGGACCGCCCTCGTCGGCGCAAAGAGCATCAGCCCCACAAGTGCGCCTCCAACGGCCCCAACGGTAACCAAGCTCGCTATGCCCTTTGGCCAGGTGCGGCTGTGTCGCTTCTTCACGGGCGGCCTGGGCAAGGGCGGCTTGTAACAAAAATCGATCCGCTGCCGCGAGACGTTTATCCGCTTAATTCTCATCTAATCGCCTCCGGATGGAGCCCATGTCCGGCGCAAGCTGGGACGGTGCAGCATGGGTGGGCAACGTTGCCAGGGATGCTCTCGTCGCACCCCATTACGAGTTCGTTTTCGGCATCAATAGACACAGTCTCAAACCTCCATCAACCCATATTCGCCAAGGACCTGCACCTCGGTTGTGAGCATGACCCCGGTCGATCTCTTGACCTCATCTTTAGCAAGCCTTATCAACGACAGGATGTCCGCTGCCCAGGTCCTACCTTCATTAGTAATAACATTGCCGTGCTTATCCGATATCCTTGCCGACCCAACGGTAAGCCCCTTCAATCCTGCCCTCTCGATGAGCTCTCCGGCACTAAGGCCGGCGGGATTCCTGAATACGCATCCGGCGCTCTTGTGAGAGAGCGGTTGCGATTCAGCCCGGCGCTGTGAGTAACCCCGAACCGCCTCGGCTGCGTCTTTTGGATCACACTTTTGCAGTCGAAACGTCGCTCCAAGCACTATCTCGCCCGGGATGATGCCTGAATCTCGATAGGACGACCGGAAGTCGGACGCTGGGAAGACCTCAATGCCGCCATCCCCGAACATGAGCCAGACCCTCTCGAGGCAGTCCCAGACCGAACGACCGAACGCCCCCGCGTTCAGGAATACGGCGCCTCCCACGGTACCTGGGATGTCCGTCAGGGGTTCTAGGCCAGAAAGGCCTTTTTTAACAGTAGCGCTGACAAGGGCAGCGAGGGGTCTGCCGGCGCGGATAAACTCTCCATCGGTCGTCGCGTTGGTCTCTTGTTCAAGCCTCTTCAACGTCACTACGACCCCTCTGAAACCCTTGTCGTTTACAACCATGTTTGTCCCGTTACCAAGTATGAAAAACGGCACCGCCTCGGACCCACAGAACTCGCCAAGCGCCGCCAACTGCTCAACTGTTGCAGGCTGTAAGAATGCATCTGCCGGCCCGCCAACCCCGAAGGACGTGTGCGTGCTCAGTAGCTCATCCCAGATGGGATGGCACCCCACCTGGGTGCAGAGCCCGGACAGCTTCTCTCTCCAAGGTGCTCTGATGCTTGCCTGCGCCATCAGTCATCCTCCCCGAATCTCTGCTGAAGTCCACTAAGAACGACCTCACCCATCTTATAGATGTCCCCTGCCCCCAAGATGATGATCATGTCCCCCGGCTGCGACTCGTTCACGAGTCGTTGGGCCACTTGGGTCATCTCCTTGACAACATGCGCCGAGGTGTGCCCCGACTTCGTGTTCGAGGTGTACCGGTTCGACATTGCGCCGGAGTCGGCAGCATGACGCTCGTGCTCCGCGAGGGCTACGACGCGATCGCCGCCGCCGCGGTCGACT
>CAZKNE010000220.1:0-4388 GCA_964554005.1 uncultured bacterium
AACTTATTTGATCCGGTTGACGAACGACAAGTAGCTCGTGCGCTCATTCTTGCGGAGCAAGAGTCCCGAGAGCGTGGGTTCCAATACATCTGCATGTTGAACTCCGACAGAATACCGAACCAGAAGTACATGCAGGGATTTGATCTCAGCAAGTACGTCAGACTGAGGCTGACAGACGCGAACGAGTCAGGCTACTTGGTTGGCATGCTCTTCGACTCTAGTTCGCCCACAGAGCCAGAGACGGAATCAATACCGCTGAAATAGCTGCCCCCACTTGGTCTTGAGGGCCTCTTCGACGCGCTTCTTACCGATAAAGGGGTACCAATACCAGTCGTGGTAGATGATTGAGGCGGCGTATGACCAGGGGGCGAGGAAAGTGCGGAGTAGGAACTTCTCCGCGAAGTGCAGCGGGCCCCAGTAGAGTGCTTTTTGGCCACGGCTGGCGAAGGTGTTGGCATCCTTCTGGAAGTGCCAATTGACGTTGGAGACGTCCTCACCGACTATCTCGATGTCGTTGAAGTCGCCGCAGCCGAGTCCCTTCTCGTGCGCTATCTTGATGAACCTGATCTCAAGCGGGTCAAATCCCATCATGTGAGCAGCCACCGCGTCGATGGCAACCAGGTCGGCACTTGCGAGTATGTAGTCCTTGACGTATGGGACCATGCATCTGGGCCCGGGGCCGTCCCCAGCAAAGGTGCCATCCATCACGGCGAAGATGCCCGGGTGTATCTCCTTTTGGATCGTTAGAAGGTCAACGAGCGTCTCGTGTATCACGGAGTGCGTCCAGTGACGCCTCTCGTGTAATAGGCCGCCGAACGCGTTCTTCATTGCGCCCGTCATAGTCGTGAAGATGTGGGTCTTGACAGTCGGAAGCTGGATGATGTTGCTGCCGATGAGGCGCTTGGGTATCTGGATGCCGTTCTTGAAGATGTCAAACAGCGCGAGAATCTCGCCCTTCGGGTGATATGTTACCCACTCTTCGCCTTTCTCGTAAAGATGGATGTTGCGGATGCCGTATTTCTCAAGGACTGGCTTGTGCTTGTTGGCGACCTCCCCTTTCTTGGTGGAGACAACGACGGTTCGGTTGTGCGCCCCGTAAAGCGATTCGGCGGAATAGCCGTCCGCAAGCATTGTCTTGATAACGCCCTCGAGCTGCCAGGGCGTGGTTGAGCAGGCAGGATAGAAGACCTGCCAGGATACATTGATCTTGAGGGCGGTCTCCTTATCCTTCGGCAGATAGCTCTGGTAATTGGCCATCCGCATGAGTTTTGCGTAGTCCTCGAGAACCGTTTCTGGCTCAGTTTTCAAGACAGCGACAACTGGTTTAGTCATATCTTTGTTCCCTTTCACAGTTTCCACCCCCCGATGTTTGCGAACTCAAACAGGCCTCCTGCCTCAATAATGGACAGGAGCACGGGGGCCATCGGTGCGCATTTGATCGTTTTCTTTCGCCCTCTCGCGAGGGCTATCTCACCGGTTTGGAGGGTTACTGATAACTCGGCCCCATCCTCGAGGCGCTCCAGTAGATGCCTCGCGCCGGCTTCTTCAAACGAGATGATTACCATGCCGGAGTTTATTGCATTTCTAAAATATATTGGTGCAAACGATTGGGCGACAATCGCGTCTATCCCGAGAGTTCGGAAGCAATCGACCGCCTGCTGTCTGGATGAGCCAGCCCCGAAGTTCTTCCCCACAACAAGTATCTTGTATTTTGACGCGATGTCGGGGAAATGCTCCCATCCCTTGAGATTACCGAACGCATATTGGCCCATTTCTGAAACATCTGTAACGTGCAAGTGGGCGTTGTGAAATATCATATCTGTGTCGATATTGTCGATCAGTTCGCCCTTCTCGTCACGTATCAGACACGCAGGCCCGGTAATCAGGCTGGCCTTTTTAGCTTCTGAATCTTGCCCAGTCATTTTAACTTCTGATAGTTTACCTGTTTCACAACAGCATTAAGTTTAACCCACAGAGTATAACTCATTCTGGAACTCGTATCTCGCCGTAAATCGCTGAATAGGCCGCGATAACCGGGCTGGCTAGATAAGTCTCACCCTCGCCCTGCTTGCCCGGGAAGTTGCGGTTGCCGGTGCTTATCTGCGCCTCGCCCCTGCCGGTCATGCCGACCTGGCCCGCGGCACAGCCGGCGCAGCCCTGGCTGAGTATTATGGCTCCGGCATCGTATAGCTTGGAAAGCACTCCGTCCTTCAATAGGCGTCCATAAATCGCCCTTGTCGTGGGCGCTATTCTCAGCATGAGGTCGCTCTTGACCTTCCGACCCTCCAGGATGCTCGCCGCAATACTGATGTCCTCGTATCGGCCATTGGTGCAAGAGCCGATCAGGACCGAGTCAATCCGCGTTCCGGCGACTTCGGACACGTCCACCACCGAGCACGGGTTGCCCGGAAGGGCGATCTTGGGCTTAAGCTCCGAGACATCGATTTTAAGCTCTTGCGCATAAACTGCACCATCGTCGGGCGAGGCGATCAGCCCCTGGCGATCGGCCTTGTCAATTCCTAGTTCGTCCAACACTTCGTCATTGGGGACAATCAGCCCCACAACACCGCCCGCCTCAGTAACGAGGCTTGAGAGCGTGATCCGGTCAGAGAGGCCGAGCGCATCGACCGCATCTCCACTGAACTCTATGGCCATACCGAGCGCCCCGGAGGGCCCTATGGTTCCTAAGAGATGAAGCGCAAGGTCCTTGGCGGTTACCGGGAACCCGAAGCCGCCGGACATTATTATGCGCAGCGTCTCGGGCACCTTGAACCAGACCTTTCGCGTTTTGAAGGCAAACGCCGAGTCCCGGTCACCCATTCCAAGGCCTAGCGCGCCAACAGCGCCGAGGAGGTTCAGATGGCTATCGGTGCCTGTAACCGTCGAGCCAGGCAGGCAGTGCCCCTCGTCAATGAGCACGTGAGAACCAATGCCTCCGTTGACGTCGTAAACACGTATCCCGTGCTTTTTTGCGAATATGCGAATGGTCTGTTGGTTGTTAGCGTAGCCGATCGTGTTGGCAGGTGCCTGACAGTCGAATGTAAACAGCGTTCCGGACGGGTCCAGGACAGGATTCTCCGGACACTCACGCTCAAGGTGCGCCACGACGTTTGCGCCGCCGAAATCGCGCGCCGTAACGAGGTCGAGCGAGAGCCAGACGACATCGCCCGGCCTCGCCTCGGTCGGCGTGTGCGCCGAGACTATTTTTTCGATGAATGTTTTAGCCAAAGCCACTGAGCCTCAGTCTTGTCGCCCTTTGGACGCACTGGCAGCCTTCAAAATGACATCTGCGCGATAAAAACTTGCCCGGCGAACTGTCCGCTCCTAAAACAAGGCATGGCCAAATCCCAACACGGACCAGCATCTACACTATTAGGCCATGTCAAACCTGGCCCTTGAACCAATCGAGCGTCCGCCTCAGACCCTCTTCGAGGCCGACTTTCGGTTCCCAGCCAAGCACCTCCAGGGCCTTGCTGATGTCAGGCCGGCGACACTTCGGGTCATCGACAGGCAGCTGCCTGTAAGCGATCCCCGCCTTGTTATTTGCCATCTGGTTGATCTTCTTAGCAAAATCGAGAATCGACATCTCATTTGGGTTACCGATGTTTGTCGGGTTTGTTTCGCCCGACGTCGCGAGCCGAAACAGGCCGTCCACGAGGTCGGAGACGTAGCAGAACGAGCGAGTCTGCGACCCGTCGCCATATACTGTGAGTGGCTCATTCGCAAGCGCCTGGCAGATGAAGTTAGGGACAACACGTCCGTCCCTGAGCCGCATTCTGGGCCCGAACGTGTTGAATATCCTCGCTATCCTTGTCTTCACTGCGTGGTATCTATGGTAGGCCATAGTCAGTGCCTCGGCAAAGCGTTTGGCCTCGTCATAGACGCCTCGCGGCCCGATTGGATTGACGTTTCCCCAATAGCCTTCCTTCTGGGGGTGGTGCTCTGGGTCCCCATAGACCTCTGAGGTCGAGGCGAGGGTGAACGTAGCGTTTTTGGCCTTAGCGAGCCCCAGGGCGTTCAATGTCCCGAGCGCTCCCACCTTCATCGTCTGGATCGGCAGCTCCAGATAGTCCACGGGGCTGGCGGGGCTGGCCAAATGAAACACGTAATCCAGCGGCCCATTGACGAAGAGGTAATTAGTCACGTTGTACTTGAGAAACGTAAACCGCTCGCTCTTGATGTGCGCTATGTTGTCAGTTGTTCCGGTTAGAAGGCTGTCGATACAGATGACCTCATGCCCCGCATCAAGCAAGAAATCACACAAATGCGAGCCGATAAAGCCCGCACCACCAGTGACCAAAGACCTAGGCATTCACGCTACCTCCATAAGGCTGCACGCCCATCCCGTAGCACTCAAAGCCACGCGCGTGCATTCGGTTGGCGTCGTA
>CAZKNE010000221.1:0-4386 GCA_964554005.1 uncultured bacterium
CCGCCAACGAAGTTTACCAGCTCTGCCATCTTGACCCTGTCCTTCTGGCTCCTGCCCCCAGTGTCAACGAGCACGAGGTCCATGTCCCTGTATTCTACTATGAACTTCTGCATCTGCTCCGGCGTGCTGGCAACTCTGAGCGGCAGCTCAAGGATGTTCGCATAGGTCCTCAGCTGCTCGACCGCCCCGATCCTGAAGGTGTCTATGGTCAACAGGCCGACCTTCTTCTTCTCAAACATCGAGTACCGGGCCGCGATCTTGGCGAGCGTGGTCGTCTTGCCGACTCCAGTCGGGCCGACTAGCACGACGGTTTTTGGCCCCGATTCCATCAGCTCGATCGGCCCCGATGTCAACATCTGGCGCTTCATTACATCGAAGAGAACCTTCAGCGATTCTTTCTCGCCAACTGCCGAGCAATTGGCGAGCTCCCTTGATGCGATCGCCATCACTTTTGCGGCCAACCTGTGGTCAATATCGGAACGCGTCAGCCGGCGAAACAGCGCGCTCAGGATGGGGCCGTAATTCTTGACAGTCTCATCGGCCCACTGGTCCGTTGCCAGCTCAACCAAATCTCTCATCTCCGACAGCTCCTCTCTCATCGACTCGAGAGACCGGTTCGGCGGCCTCGTCCTAAAAGAGATAAGCTCACTCTTCAGCTGATCGACCTGACTCTGTAGCGAGGCGATCATATCACTCTTGCCGTCCGATGCGGCCGGCCCCACGTCGGGCTTCGTGGTCTTAACCTCGACAACGTCGGAGGCTGCGCTCACCTCGATAAGCGTCCTCAATCGCCCGAACTTGTCCTTTTTTTTGATGCGCCGGGTCGCAAGAACAAAGGCGTTTGGCCCGAGGTCCTCACGGATGTTCCTGAGTGCTGTGGCCATGTTCTCTGCCTCATATCGCCTGACGCGCAAGTTCTTGCTCTCCTACTGCAAAGAGATAACACCAAGAGATTGTATCTTGAGATCGTTAGGTATCTCGTTGTGGGATAACACTACAACATTAGGTATGAAACGCTCAATAAGATACCGCAGGTGTCGCCTGATGCTTGCCGAACACAACACGACAGGAATCGCTTCGCTCTGGACAGAGTCGATGGTCTCGCGAACCTTCCCAACAAGCTGCTCAGCCATCGTCGGCTCGAGCGCAAGGTAAGACCTCTGGTCGGTCGTCTGGACGGCGTTGTTTATCAGCTGCTCCACATCCGGTGACACGGCAAATACGGGCAATTCGCCCTCGGGCGTGCGATATTGCATGCAGATCATTCTGCCAATCTTCATCCTCACAAGCTCTACGATCATGACAGGGTCTCTCGTCATGGTGATTGCGTCGGCCACGGCCTCAAGAATGGAGACCCTGTCGCGAATCGAGACCCGCTCACTCAAAAGCCCCTTGAGAACTTTCGATAGAAGACCTAGCCCCATGTTGCTCGCGCCCAGCTCCTCGACCAACTTGGGATGCGTCTCGGAGACCTGATCGAGTATGTTCTGAACGTCTTGGCGAGTCAGAAGCTCGTCCGCGTGCATCTTGATTATCTCAGAGATGTGCGTCGCGATAATGGTGGAAGGATCAACCACCGTATAGCCCGCCAGCAGCGCGCGCTCTCGCTGCTCCTCCGATATCCAAAGCGCAGGAAGCCCGAACGTCGGCTCGATGGTCTCCATCCCCTCAACCTCCTCGACCACGTTGCCCGGGTTCATAGCCAGATAGTGCTCGAGAAGTACCTTTGACCCGCCAACCCCGCTCCCCCTCAGAAGTATCTTGTATTCGTTAGGGCCGAGCTCCAGGTTATCCCTGATCCTGACCGGGGGCACGATCAGGCCCAGTTCCAGCGCAAACTGCCTGCGAATGGCCTTGATCCGGGACAAGAGATCACCTCCCTGAGATTCGTCAACCAGGCGGATCAGCCCGTATCCGACCTCGAGCTCCAGCGGGTCAAGTCGCATGAGCGTCTCGATGCGTTCAGGTGGCTTTGCCTCGGGCGGCCTCTCCTCGATGCGCTTTGCCTCGAGCAACTTCTGCTTGTATGTGATATAGGCTAGAGCTCCTGCTAGAACGCCAAACGTGGCGAACGGAATGCCCGGCAGGCCAGGAACTAGAGAGAAGCCCAGAAGCGCAGCAGATGAGATAAACCAGGGCCTGTGGTCATACAGAATCTGGCTCGTGATCTCCTCGCCTAGATTGGACTTGGCGGAGGCCCTAGTCGATATTATGCCGCCTGCGAGCGAGATGAACAGCGCCGGGATCGCACTGACCAGGCCGTCTCCCACCGTCAAAATGGTATAGTTCTGAGCAGCCCAGCCGATCGGCTTCCCCTTGAACACCACCCCGATGATCAGCCCCGCAATGATGTCGGTGAGGGTGATCAGAAGCGCCGCCAGAGCGTCCCTGGCCGTGAACCGAATGGCGCCGTCCATGGCGCCGTAAAACTCCGATTCTTCCACCAGCTCCTGCCTCCGCGTCTTGGCCTCCTTCTCATCGATGATGCCGGCTGAAAGGTCTGCATCGATGCTCATCTGCTTGCCGGGTAGCGCGTCTAGCGTGAACCTGGCCGTAACCTCAGAGGTCCTCACCGCGCCGTGGTTGATCACGATGAACTGGACTGCAATTATGATAAGAAACAGGACTATCCCGACCTGAAAGCCACCCTGAGCAACAAACTGACCAAAGGCCCTTATGACCTGGCCAGCCGCAGCCTGCCCTGTGTCCCCCTGGGTGAGAATCAGCCTCGTCGAGGCAATGTTCAGCGACAGGCGAAAGAAGGAGGACAGCAAAAGGATCGACGGAAAGACCGAGAATTTGGTTGGATTCTCGACGTACATCGACACGAGCAGAATCGTGATCGAAAGGGTGATATTGAGCGTGATCAGCAGGTCCAAAATGGCCGTTGGCAGCGGAACAATGATAACGATGAGCCCAACTATGACGCCAAGCGGCAAGACCAGGTGGCTGTGCCTCTTAACGATTGTGGTGTAGTATCTGCCAATCAGCGCTTCTAAGGCCTGCAAGACGCTCTTTTGCTCCTAATCTGAACTCCTCGTCTCACGCCGCTTATGAGGCGCGTGCAGCGGCCTGTTCTCCGCCGAGCGCCTCTTTGGTCCTATTTTTCAGCCTATAAACGTAAGCAAGCACCTCTGCGACAGCCTTGTAAAGAGATTCAGGGATGACCTCGCCAACCTCGACACTGTTGAACAGGACCTGTGCCAAAGGCTTATTCTCCACGACTGGGATGTTATGCTTCGCCGCAATTGATATAATCCTTCTCGCAATAGTGCCTGCACCCTTGGCGACCAGAACCGGCGCCGGCACCTCCTCGCTCATGTAGTTGAGCGCGACCGCGATCCTCGTTGGGTTAGTAATCACGACATCCGCCTTGGGCACATCGCTAATCATTCTGCGCCGCGCCATCTCGTACTGTTTCTGCCTGATGTGTCTCTTGATCAGCGGGTCGCCTTCGGTCTCCTTGAACTCATCCTTGACCTCTTTTTTCGTCATCTTGAGGCTTTTCTTATGTTCGTATTTGCGGTAGAAGAAGTCGAAGATAGCGAGGACCATAAGGAATATGAAGATGCGAAACAGAAGCCTGAATGCAAGCTGGCCGAAGTAGATGACTATGCCCGGCACGGACTGGTTAAAGATGCCTGGGATTTTGGAGAGCTCGGGCTTGACTGTTACGTAGCCGATCAGCGCTACAGCGATGATTTTCAGCGAGCTCGTAGCTGTCTCAGCGAGCGCTCTTATGGAGCCAAAGACCCGCTTCAGGCCGCTTATCGGGTTAAGCTTCGTGAGCTTGGGCTCGAGGGGCTTCGTGGTCAAGATGAACCCGCCCTGAGCGAGATTCGCAAGCGTCACTATCACAACAATGCAGAACATGAAGGGCAGAACGGCTTTGGCGAATGCGAAAACCACACCTCTTGAGAGCGACTGCATGGTCGAGAGCGTGAACTCGCCCGGTGTTGCCGCCGACAGAATACCGGACTTGATATTCCCCAAAATCACCGAGAGAAAGCTGCTGCCCATCGCCCAGAAATACATGAGCGCACCGCCGAGAACGAGAGCAGAGGCAAGCTCTTTGCTCCTCGCAACCTGACCTTTCTCCTTCGCCTTTTCCAGACGCCTGGGAGTTGCGTTTTCAGTCTTTTCGTCCTTTGGAGTGGACAAAATCTACCCCCCAAATAACGAGAGCGCGGCCGCGAGATCGGCATGCATTATGTCGAAAAGTTTGACGACCTGGTCCGTGAAATAAATCATTGAAACTCCTACAACGAGCAGGCCAACGCCGATCTTCACGGGAAACCCAACGATGAGGATGTTGATCTGCGGCACCGTCCTTGCGATCACCCCCATCAGAATCGTAACCATCAGGAGGATAATCATCCCAGGCGC
>CAZKNE010000222.1:0-4372 GCA_964554005.1 uncultured bacterium
CCAGTTGAGATCCAGGACACGCCGGTGAAGTCGCCATCCACAGCATATTTGTAGAAGAGCTCCACATAATCGATGCCGGAGATTGTTCGGGTATCGGCCTGCGGGTCCTCGCCAAACAGCGTCAGCTCAATCGTCCCGCCGAGCACATACTCATCGCCCGTAACCTCCGTATCTGGCCTCGTCTCATCGAAGACCGTCGTGGTCTCGCAGAACGCGCTGTGGCCAATCGGATCGGTCGTAACAAGCCTAAACACGTATTCGCCCTCGCCATTCTCGGGCGCGAACGTGAACGAGCCTGTGAACGGATTGGCTTCGCCAGAATTGTAATCGGACATCCCAGCATCAACCCAATCTGAGCCCTCGAAGCTGTAGTAGAGGCTAACATCATAGGCCCAGGTGGTGGCATCGGAGGCCACGTAGCCTACCTCGACTGTCGGCCCGAGCGTATAGGCTTCAGAACTACAGGCGATAGTCGGGTTGTCGATGTCAAGATAGACGGGACCACATCCCGCCTCGCCCGACGGAGCGGTCATAGAGTTCTCCGCAACGTCATGCGCCTGGACATAGAACCTGAGCGCACCCTCTGTTATGCCGTGCGCTGATGGGTCGAACATGAACGTTCCAGCCTCATTCGTGCTGATAGTGCCATCCGTAGCCCACAGCCACACGGTTGTGTAGGTCGCATACCACAGCTCGACATAGCTCACACCAGAAAGCGCATCGGACGATGCGTAGCCGACCTCGATCGGACCGCTGGCGTATGCCGTCGCGTCCAGATCGCAGGCCGCTGTCGGTGCGGTCGTGTCAACCATTAGATAGGTATCGTAATCTCTCGGCGGATACGTGGGCATACGTTCCCAGTTGCCCGCCTCATCTTTAGCTCTCGTGAAGAACTGGTAGATGCCATCGCCGAACGCCTGCCAGTTGGCATTGTATGGATTGAGTGTATCGAAGTAGAAGACACCACTAGTCGCGACCGGCGCTGGCTCATAGGCAAGTGTGCTATCCGTGCACCAGTGCGTCCAAGTGGAGTAATAACTCATGTAATACCTGAACCACAGCTCCACGCGGTCCAGATTCAGGCCACTGCCGTCTCCTGCCTCGTAGCAGACCTCTACAACTGACGTAGCCGCTATGTGATTCGGATAAGTGTTCTCGGTGCACTCAGCGCTAGACCACGGCCCGATCGTGTCTCTCAGGCAGAAGCCAAACGCGTCTTGGCAGCCGTCAGTATCGTCATCGATCAGCACCTGAGTGTTGGCGGCATTGTCGATCGCGAAGGTGTAGAACTCGTAATAACCGTCAAGATCACCGTTCACAAGGTCGGCAAAGCAGAACGTGAACGTCCCCGAAGTCGCGCCCATTACAGTCGAGCCCGAAACGTCAAGATCATAATCACGCCATCCGCATGTGCCATCCGGCTCCCAACTTGCGCCGCCATCCTCGGTGTAGCGATAGAAGAGGTGAACCTCTGCAATCCCGCTCACCGAATCGGTCGCAATGAAGTTGATGTCGATGCAATCGTCGGCAGGATCCGCTGTCGCAACTGTCGGAACCACGCTCGTGATCGTGGACGTCGGAGCCGTCCAGTCGAACGTCACGGTGCACTCAGTAACGGTGCCTGACTCGAAGTTGCCAGCCCTGTCCAGCCCCCTCGTGTAGAGCCCAAACAGACCCTCGTAAGGAGCCATGAACGTGAACGACGAGGTCCCAGGACCCGTCTGCCCGTAGATAGTCGTGTCAGTCGCAAGCACGCAGACCGTCCCTGTGCTCGCATCCCAACCCCACAACTCGACGTTACTGAAACCTGCCACTGTCGTGCCCGAGGCATTCTCGTCAGTGAACGTGTAGCTGATTGTGGCCGGCGAACCCAGATACGGCGGACTGACACACGTCAGCGTCGCAATCGGGTCAGTAACATCATATACGAACCAGTCATCCTCGCTCTGGGCGTTCAGGATCGCGAGGTTTCTGTATTCCCAGTTGCCAGCATTGTCCAGAGCGTTGCTCAGCACCCTGTAGATGCCCTCCCATGGAGGCGCAGGCAACCACGAAACAGTGCCCGAGGTCGGGATCATAACGCCCGAAATCGTTGACCAAGTCGCTTCGCCCTCAAACTGATAGAGCGAGGCAACCGTCGCTATACCGCTCGCACACGTCCCCGGATCGCCCCAACTCGTCAGGCCAAGACCGACCGGCGTGTTCGCATACTCAGGAACAGCGTAAGCCTCGGACTCTGGCGGCGTGTTCTCATACATCGCATCATCGTCCGCCACTCCTGGAGGCGTCTCGGTGTTTCCGCCGAAGTCCTCACCAACGGTGTAGAACTCATACCAGCCGACTGTCGCCGCTGGGAAGTACCAGCAGCCGCTCGTCAGAACTGTGGCCGTCGTAGAGCAGATCGTCGGCCCAGTAATCGGCTCGGTCAGCATGTCGCTCCAAGTGCTCCAGCTGCCAGTGCAGTCCTCTTGCAGTCTCCACCAAAGGGTTACCTGCTCGAGGCCGCTTCCGCCCGGCTCTGGGAATGTAGAATCGAAGCAGACTTCGATTGTCCCGCAGGTCGGGCAATTAGCGTCGTAGTTCCAGTATGTCTCGTTAGTGATAGCCCAGGTCTCAGGATCGGTTATGTCGTAGTAAATCTGATAATAAGGAGGCTCGGACTCGCTAGTCGGATGCGTCTCCACGTTGCCAACGTTATCGAGAGCTATCGTAACAAAGCGATAGATGCCCTCGGCCGAAACGGTGAATGTCCAATCGCCGTCCCAAACACAAGTGGTGTCGTCCGCGTCGGGATCGGTCTGGACCATAGATGCCCAAGTGAACGGACCCCAGCTAGCGCCTCCGTCGCTCGAATACCAGTAGTAAAGATCGATCTGATCAAGCCCACTGATAGCGTCGCTCGCAGTGTAGTTCCTAGTGATCACAGGATTGTTCGTCGCTGCGCAGCCGATCGTCTGCGACTCCGGCTCAGTGTAGTCAATAACTGTCGAGCTACAGGAGGCGACCGGCGGGTCAGTCATGGAGTTGCCGGCCCAGTCGCTCGCCACGAACGCGAAGTTGTAGTAACCCTCGGCCGGCGGCACATAAGCGATGCAACCTGTCGCGAGGGTAGTTCCCGTCGCATAAGTCGTGGCATGCGTGCTCTCCTCCTGCCATGTGCCCCAACTCGCGCCGCAGTTGTTCGCCTTAAACTGCGTGTAGAACTTGAGCAAAGCAAGGCCCGAAACGCTCGTAGTCGCGCTCGTGTCCTCCCAAGCCGTGTAGCACACGGCCAGCGTGGCCGCAGTTGTCGTCCACGGCGTGGTCGTGTCGCACGTTGCCTCAGGCGATGTCGCGTCAAAGATGATCGCGCAGTCATAGACCGCTGGCGGATTCTCCTCGTTGGGCGGCTCTCTCCTGTCGAAGCCGATCGTGTAGAAGTAATACGTGCCCTCAGTCGCCAGCGACGTGTCAAACGTGCCGCTAACATTGAAGCCCGGCGCGGTCGGATAGACCGTCCCAATGTCCTCATAGGAGCCGCCAAACTTCGGCTTCCGATAGAAGTCAATCGACTCGATGCCAGATTGGTAATCGGTACCCAAGTATCTCAGCGTGAACTCGGTAGCGTTCGTGTAGTCAAACCTCAGGTAGTTGATCGATAGACACGACGTAGATGGCGCATTGCAGTCTGAGATGATCTCATAAACCACACCACCTTGGCCGCTGCCTGTCGCTGTGCAGACATCGACCTCACCGTAGTAGCCAATTGCGGGCGTCGTATAGATGTAGTTACCAAGCAGTATATCCCACAGGTTATGGTCGTAGCTGTCATCGCCCTGGGTCGCGTCCACGCAGTACAAACGCCCGTTCTGAGAGCCAAAGTAGATGTAGCCGTCCGCAGAGACGGATATACCATGAAAAATGGTGCTGCCGCCGCCATCCTGCGGGCCAGCCGTGAAGAGACACGAGGTCGTCGAGGCGGTCCCCCAGCCCGGATGCGCATCCCAAACCCAAAGCGTGCCGTTGTTATCACCATAGGCAACGCAGAGCGTGGCCCCGGTCGTGAACAGCGCGGGCGAGGAGTGAATCGAGTAACTCGTATCTACATACCAACTGAGCGTCGCGTCGGAACCAATGCAGAAGAAGAAGCCCGCGTCGTCACCGAAATAGACTGAGCCGTCGGTTGCAACCGCCGGGCTGCCGTGGATCAGACCGCCATAGACCGAGCCCTCATAGACAGATGTGTCAAAGGTAGCATCTACAGTGCACCCCTCATCCTCGCAGATCTTGTGCATATAGCCCAAGTGTGTCCCGACCCAGACGCACTCGCCGTCAGGATCGGCCACCGGGGTCGATTGGATGTGCTCACCTGCTATCTCAAGGGCGCAGAACT
>CAZKNE010000223.1:0-4370 GCA_964554005.1 uncultured bacterium
TGACGCGGGGCGCAATCATAGCTGTTTTCGTGGGGACTCTTACCGTTTTCCTGATCACGGCCAGACATCGACCAGAAACCTTGATTGCTGGATTGTTCGTATTGCTGTTAGTATATCCTTCCTTCATAATTGTGGAGCATCAGTCTGGCGGGTATCTTAGCCGCCGGCTCGAGAAGGCAAAGATACCTACCAGAACCTCAAGAGGTGGCATCTGGGGAACCGGACTGATCTCATTCTACAAACACCCCATAGCGGGCACAGGGATCGGTTCCTACTATAACGTATTCGAAGCCCTGAATCCGATCTATAGACTCTCACACAGGTCGAGAGGTACACCAGCGCATAATGAGACCATTCGTGTGTTGGTGGAGTCCGGACTCATGGGGGTGGCGCTGTTCCTCGCCTTTCACGCAAGCATTCTCATGCAAGTTTTGCGCCACCGCAAGGCTCTAAGCGCAACGATAGGCGTCCAATTGGGGTTCCTGGCCTATGTTGCAGTCTCTGGAATGGGCACGTGTTACCGACTCAGGTTCACATATCTCCTCCTTGCGCTCACGTTATGCGGGTGGCGCGCACATGCCAGGGGTTCAGAACCGGCTGATGCCAGAGGTGGAACAAGGCGATCGGCAAATGCGACGACTTAGACGGGGACGTGTTCGGGTAGCCATACTCACGGGCCAGCTAGGCAAAGGCGGGGCCGAGAAAGGGCTTTACAATCTCCTGGCGCACGCGGACAGGTCCAGATTCCACTTCACCGTGATCTGCCTCAACCCCGGTGGCTGGTGGGCGAAACCCATTCGCGATACTGGCACCGAAGTGGTCGAAGTCCCGGAGAACATGAGCGGAACGGTTCGCCGCTGCAAGTTCATCGTAAGGCTTCTCCGAAACGCCCAGCCGGATATTCTCCACTCTTGGAATTTCTATCCTACGGCGTATTGCGCGGTTTGTGGGCGAGTCGCTCGCATCCCGGTCCTTATAGGGAGCCTTCGAAACGAGCCAGAGATCATCTTGCGAAAGTTCGGTTTCAAGGCCAAACTCATATTCCGGTCGGTACATGGCTTCGTCATCAACAGCCAGTACGCTAGGACTCTGCTCCAGAGGATTAACATCAAGACTGCCCCGCTGTTAGTTGTCTACAACGCGGTCGAGGTTCCAGAAATAACAGATCACGCTCACGCCGCGGCCGTATTGGTGGAATCCTGGGAGATCCCGCGAGGCCCGTCGCTGATTGGCACCGTCGGCAGACTCATACCGGAGAAGAACCACACCATGTTCTTGCGCGTTCTCAAGAAGGCTCTGGAGTCAGGCAATAATGTGCACGGTATCATCATAGGTGACGGGCCGCTGCGCAAGGCCTTGCAGGGCGAGGCCGACCGAATGCGTCTTCGGAACAATCTCACCTTTACGGGAGCCCGCGATAACGTTCAGGAGCTGCTCCCTGGCCTGTCGGTGTTCTGCTTAACCTCAATAAGCGAAGGCCTTTCCAACGCTGTAATGGAGGCGATGGCTGCCGGGGTGCCAGTTGTGGCCACGGATGTTGGAGGCATACGCGAGCTGATTGACGACGGGGTCTCAGGGTTCATTGTGCCCTCGGAAGACACGGAGGCGATGGTTGAGAAGGTGATGCGGTTACTCGATTCGGCTGAGCTGAGGCGCAAGGTCGGGATGGCAGGGCGCGAGAAGATGATGCGCGAGTTCACGGTCGAGCGTATGACTGATAGGCTTCAGAACGTGTATATTGAGGTGTTAAGAAAGAAGGGCTACGAGCTGTAATGGCCAATGAGGCGGGGGTGGGTTGCTCCAGTGTAACCATCATCTGCAGTTACCCGCCGCCCTACGCGGGGATGGCGATATATGCGGAGAGGCTGTCAGCGTATCTCATTGCGAGGGGCTTAGAGTGCAAGGTGATCGACGTTGGCCGCGACAAGACAAGGGGCAAGGCCGAGCACGTCCTCAGGCCGTTCGGAGGGCGAGTGCTGAAATACTTTTCTGCGATGTGGCTCTTGCTACGACATTACACGGACGTAGTCCACGTCAACTGCTCGAGCTACGGCAATTTCTGGGCCAGCCTGCTCTTGGGAGCTTTCGGCAAGATCGTCGGTCGAAAAGTCGTGCTGACGGTGCATGGTGGCAGCTTCCCTGAGCGAGTGCACAGCTTTGGCCTCGTCAAGAGAACGGTAGCAAGGATCGGGCTTTCGTTTCCGGACGCCTTGATCTGCGTCAACGAACGGATTGAGGCGGCAGTGAGATCGCTTGGCGTGCCTCAGGAGAAGGTGAACTTGATTCCCGCGTTCTGCCTCCATTACTTGTCCGATACGGTAGATAGAAACCAGATGCCGAATAGGGTCGTTAACTTCTGTGAATCTCACGAGCCAGTCCTTGTTTCGGGGATAAGTCTGGAGAGCGCTTATGGTTGGCAGACGTTGCTCGAGGCGGCTGACATGCTTAGGGCGAGATTCCCGAATGTTGGGCTGGTGATCATGGGAGAAGGCGTCGATGCGGATAAGTGTGCCGAGCTGATAGTGGCAGAAGGGCTCTCCGAGAGCGTGCTCATGGCTGGGGACCTGCCTCATCCAGTTGCGCTAACCATTTGCAGGGGATTTGCCGATGTTATGGTTAGGCCGACGTTGGTTGATGGCGATTCGTCCTTCGTTCGCGAGGGGATAGCGCTCTGCAAACCCATGGTCGCGAGCGACACTGACTTTCGGCCTGAAGGCGTGATATTGTTCAAGAAGGGAGACGCCGAGGACCTTGCGGATAAGGTCGAATATGCTCTGGAGCATAGGGAAGAGATCGAGGCGCAATTGAAGGAGATAGAGCATCCCGATTATTTTGCCGAGACAGTCAAGGTGTATGAACGCTTGTTTCGGCAAACCGACGCACCATGACCGCGGAGTGAACGAACGGATGAACCTCGATCATGTTATGAAAGAACGCACGTGTTATTTTATCTCTACAGGCTTGGGTAACCACCCCGCTCATGCGTACTACAGGGGATTGGGACAGGAATTGGCTACGCGCGGCCACCCAGTCCTTTTCTTAATGGGTCTACGAGACAAAAAGGCTGAGGATCACGAATCAAACCCGGCCATCTACATCTGGCCATCGCGAAGGCCGACGAGGCCTGTGGATTTTCTCTTTCTTTGGCAACTGGTCAGAAGGCACAGACCCTGCTGTCTGATCTCCTACTCCGGTGCAGTCAATGTGATGATGGTTGTAGGTCGGCTCAAGAGGGTACCCTGCCGGGTGGCCTGGGTTCACAGCCTGAGTTCTCAGAGTGATATGGATGGATGTGCTACTCCGCTTTGGAAGGCGACCTACCTCAAGCCTAGAAAACGAATTGTGTATATGACAGCCACGCACATCGTGGCGAACTCGAATGCCTCACGGGAGGACACGTGTAGAGAATTCGGAGTGCCCGCGCACAAGTGCCACATATTACCTTATCTGACGCAAGACCCACTCGATGGAAAAGAAGCCTCGAGTCCCTCTCGGAAGAGAGGCAACACTATAGTATCTGTGGGCAGGCTGGTTCCATCGAAGGGGCAGGATACTCTGATCAAGGCGGTTTGTCTGCTGAAGGAGAAGCTGCCGCTGCTTAAGGCTGAGTTCATCGGCAATGGCCCATTGTATAGCCACTATGTAACCCTAGCTGACAGCCTAGGGGTTGGGGAGATCTGTTCTTTTGTGGGCTCGCTGCCTCACGCGGGCGTCCAGACAAGACTTAGATCTGCCGATGTGACTATCGTGTCGAGCAGAGCTGAGGCGTTTGGGCATGTGATCGTCGATTCGATGTCGGTCGGAACACCCGTAATCGCCTCAAATGTGGGCGCGATTCCTGAAATAGTCAAGGACGGCGTAGTTGGTTTTCTTGTTCCGCCTGATGATCCTGAGGCGCTCGCCGAGAGGATCAAGTTGCTGCTGACTGACACGAAGCTGCGAGAACAGATGGGGAGGAATGGCAGGGAGAGGTTTCTGTCTAGATTCGAGTGGACCAGGAACATACCCCGGCAAATGGACTGGTTTGAACAGATCGTAGAGGATGCTCTGGGGCGGAAATGCCGGCGCTCCGACTCCTTCGCAGGCAAGCCGAAGGCTTCACAGCCGGGGAGTGAAGCATGACTCGGCTTGGTCAGCGCGTCTACAATCGGCTGCCTGTGTGGGGTCAGAACGTTGCGGTTTCCGCCTACGGCCTGGTAGTCAAGCACAGGCGCTACGGCGGAGAGTTTCAACGATATTTCCATGAGCTTATGGACAGCCAGTGGTTTAGCTTGAAGGACATTGAGGAGCTTCAAAGCAAGAAGCTCCAAGAAATCGTCAAATGGGCCTACGAGCAGGCGGTCGCCGATGTCAACAAGAAGGGCGGTGTC
>CAZKNE010000224.1:0-4361 GCA_964554005.1 uncultured bacterium
GCAGAGGTCGTGGTGATACACGATGCTGCCCGACCGATGCTCGAGAGCGACTGGGTGACCTCGCAAATCGAGGCGCTCATAGGTTATGCAGGGGCAGTTTACGCGACGCCGATCACTGACACGCTCAAACGGGTATCCAGCGGAGACGTCATCGAGCGCACTATCTCGCGAGAGAACCTATATGCGGTGCAGACTCCGCAAGTTTTCAGGAAAGAGTGGCTGCTTAGGGCGCATGAGCAGGCAAGAGCAACGAGCTTGGTCGCCACCGACGACGCTCAGTTGGTCGAGTCGATAGGTGGCAGGGTCAAGGTCCTACAAGGCAATCGCTGGAATATGAAGGTAACCTTTCAGGACGATCTCGTCGTTGCAAGCGCGCTGCTAGAGGCAAGGAGCAAGGAATGGTTCGCTTCGGGATAGGTCTCGACTGCCATCGGCTTGTGACCGGGCGAAAGCTTGTGCTGGGCGGCGTCCAAATCCCTTATTCTAAGGGCCTTCTAGGCCATTCTGACGGTGATTGCCTCTGCCATGCAATCACCGATGCGATCCTCGGTGCGGCCTGCTTGCCCGACATCGGCCAGCAGTTTCCGGACACCGACGCCCGCTACGAAGGCGCATTCAGCCTCGACCTCTTGGCGAGGGCTGGCGAGATGGTGGCTCAGGCTGGCCTTGCGCCCACGTTCATAGACTGCGTTATTGTCGCACAGGAGCCAAAACTTGCGCCGCATTACGAGTCAATGAGAGACGCGATCGCCGGCGCCCTTGGCCTCGCCGCCTCCTGCGTGAGTGTGAAGGCCTCGACCACTGAGGGCCTGGGCTTCATCGGCGCAAGCGAGGGCATCGCGGCCATTGCGATTGCGACCCTGGCCGAGAAGCCCAACTGCGTATTGTGAGATAGGAGATTCGCTTATCAAGCTGAAAAAAGGCCTGGGCCTACTCGGTGTATTCTGCATGGGGGCTGGGAGCATGATCAGCTCCGGCCTGTTCGTGCTGCCGGGCATCGCCTTTGGGGTCTGCGGGCCGGCTGTTGTTCTGGCATACGCACTCGCGTCGGTCCTCGTGATACCGTCGATGTTCTCAAAGGCAGAGCTGGCGACAGCAATGCCCAAAGCCGGCGGTAGTTACTTCTTTATAGAGCGCAGCTTGGGGACGCTGGCGGGGACGCTGGCGGGCCTGTCAAACTGGCTCTCAATCGCCTTGAAGAGCGCCTTTGCGCTTCTTGGAATCGGTGCATTTGCAGCGCTTGTCTATCCGGACCTTACCTCGTTGCAGGTCAAGCTGATAGCCATCGTCTTCTGTCTCATTTTCACAGTCCTGAACCTGCGGAGTATAAAAGGTGTGGGCAGGGCCCAGATAGCCCTTGTCCTCATCCTTCTCGTGATCCTACTTATCTATGTTGGCAAAGGAGTGGGGCATGTAAATGTCGAGCGGTTCGCCGATTTCATGCCCAATGGATTTGGCGCGGTTTTCGCCACAGTCGGGCTGGTTTTTGTATCTTTCGGTGGCCTCACAAAGATTGCCAGCGTTGCAGAGGAAGTGCGGAATCCGGGGAGAAACATCCCACTTGGGATGTTCATGGCTTTCCTCGTCGTGAGCGCGCTTTATGTATCGGTTGTGTTCGTGACAGTGGGGCTGGTCGAACCAGATAAGCTCTCCGGGTCCCTAACACCTATGTCGCTCGGCGCTAGCGTCTCGATGGGCCGCCTGGGGAGTGTAGCGCTTGCCATTGCGGCCATCCTGGCCTTTGTTACGACCGCTAATAGCGGGATCGCAAGCGCATCCCGGTCTCCAATGGCGATGAGTCGGGACGGCCTGCTGCCCGGATTCCTTCAGAAACTTAGCCCCGGTCGCGGAATACCTTACCTGTCCGTCGTCGTCACATCAGCATTCATGGTGCTGGTTATTGGTTTTCTGTCCATTGAGAATCTCGTCAAGACTGCATCGACCATGATGCTCATCCTCTTCGCGCTCGTGAACGTGGCAGTCATCGTGATGCGCGAGAGCAAGGTTCAGGGCTATCGGCCAGTGTTTCGCTCGCCGTTCTATCCCTGGGCACAGATTGCCGCAGTCGGGCTGTATGGCTTCCTGATTGTCAAAATGGGGCTTGTCCCCATAATTATCACGGCGCTGTTCTGCCTGGCAGCAATCGGCTGGTATGCGGCTTATTACAGAGTCTGCTCAAGACGACAATCGGCGCTCATTCATCTCGTCGAAAGGCTCACATCAAAGGAGCTAGTTGATGGCTCACTCGAGAGAGAACTGAGAAAGATCGTTCTGGAGAGAGACGAGATCGTCGAGGACCGCTTCGACCGGCTGATCAAGGAGTGTGCGATCATAGACATCGAACGGCCGGTTACCGGCGAGGAGATGTTCTCGCTCGTCGCCGATGCACTTGCGCCTCGGCTGGAGCTCGCCAAGCCTCATCTCGAGAGGTTATTCCTTGAGAGGGAAGAGGAATCGAGCACGGTCGTTGGCCATGGGATCGCTATCCCACACATCATTGTCGATGGGGATCACCACTTCAGTATGGCGTTGGTGCGCTGCCGGCAGGGCATTGAGTTCTGCGGGGAGACGCAACACGTTCACACCGCTTTCATCCTAGTCGGCACGAGGGACGAGAGAAACTATCATCTGCGGGCGCTAATGGCGATCTCTCAGATCGCCCAGGAGAAGGGATTCGAGCATAAGTGGCTAGCTGCTACCAGCGTGGAGGATATGAGTAATGTCCTGCTCCTGTCTGGACGGAAAAGAGCAGAGAAATAGCCGAAGCCTCAAAAAGCCCGGCACCTGGCCTGGGCTGCGACTTACGTTCAGTTATCCCTGGGTGTGCTTCCGGATTGTAGGAGCGATGGTTTACTGTTATCTTAGCCGCAGGAAACTTGACAAATTATGACTCAGGTTTTATAGTGCTTATGAATGGCTACAATACGCCTATATGAAACACAATAAACTTAGGAGGCAAAAACATCATGGGAAAGACAATCGGCATTGACCTCGGGACGACCAACAGCGTCGTCGCCGTAATGGAGGGCGGTGAGCCGGCCGTGATCGCGAACGCCGAGGGCGGGCGAACGACGCCATCCGTGGTGGCATTCACGGAGAAGGGCGAGCGGCTTGTGGGCCAGATCGCGAAGCGTCAGGCGGTAACCAATCCCACGAACACGGTCTATTCGATCAAGCGGTTCATGGGTCGGCGGTTCAATGAGGTTTCAGAAGAGATGACGATGGTGCCGTATAAGGTGGTTACGGGGCCGAATCAGGACGTTCGAGTGGTAGCTCAGGGGAAGAAGTACTCGCCGCCGGAGATATCGGCCCTCATTCTACAGAAGATGAGGCAGTCGGCGGAGGATTATCTCGGTGAGAAGGTTACTGAGGCGGTCATCACTGTGCCGGCCTACTTCAACGACAGCCAACGTCAGGCGACGAAGGACGCCGGACGTATCGCTGGGTTGACGGTGAAGCGGATCATCAATGAGCCGACAGCTGCGGCGCTGGCCTATGGGCTCGACAAGAAAGAGGACCAGACGATCGCCGTTTACGACTTCGGGGGGGGGACGTTCGACATCTCCATTCTGGAGGTAGGCCAGGGCGTAGTTGAGGTAAAAGCAACGAACGGCGACACGCATCTTGGCGGTGATAACCTAGACCAGCGAATAATCGACTGGCTGGCGGCCGAGTTCAAGAAGGACCAGGGGATTGACCTCTCTGCGGACCAATCGGCGCTTCAGCGTCTGAAGGAGGCTGCCGAGAAGGCCAAGATGGAGCTTTCAACGGTTGCGGAGACAGACATCAACCTCCCGTTCATAACGGCTGACCAGAGTGGTCCGAAGCACCTTAGCATGAAGCTGTCGCGGTCGAAGTTTGAGAGCCTTGTTCACGACCTTCTTGAGAGGACCATCGGCCCCAGCAAGAGAGCACTTGAGGATGCGGGTTTCTCTACTAATCAGGTGGACGAGGTGGTCTTAGTGGGAGGCTCGACGCGTATCCCGAAGGTTCAGCAGATAGTTAAGGACCTGTTCGGCAAAGAGCCACATAAGGGTGTGAATCCTGACGAGGTCGTGGCGGTTGGCGCGGCCATTCAGGGCGGTGTTCTGTCCGGCGACGTCAAGGATGTGCTCCTTCTGGACGTTACCCCGCTGTCGCTAGGGATTGAAACACTGGGTGCCGTCAGCACGGTTCTGATCGAGCGGAACACGACCATTCCGACCAAGAAAAGCCAGATATTCTCAACCGCTCAGGACAACCAGACAACGGTCGAGATTCATGTGCTTCAGGGCGAGCGACCGATGGCCTCTGACAACAGGACCCTGGGCAGATTCCAGCTCGTTGGCATCCCGCCCGCGCCTCGCGGCGTGCCGCAGATC
>CAZKNE010000225.1:0-4351 GCA_964554005.1 uncultured bacterium
GCGGAGTACCTTCATCTCCAAAAGGTCTATTACGCCTACGAATTCGGCCTCCGCACCAATCGGAATCTGGACCGGGACGGGATTGACATTCAGCCGCTTTGACATCGTTTTAAGGACAGAGAAAAAGTCCGCTCCAACCCGGTCCATCTTGTTGACAAAGACTATCCTCGGAAGCTTATACTTGTCCGCACGATGCCAGACTGCTTCGGACTGCGGCTCAACGCCCTCAACGGCGCAAAAGATCACGACCGCGCCGTCAAGTATCCTCAGGCTGCGCTCGACCTCCACTGTGAAATCAACGTGGCCTGGCGTGTCAATCAGGTTCAACCGATGACCTCGCCAGTCAAACGTTGTAGCAGCCGAGGTTATAGTTATGCCACGCTCCCTTTCCTGCTCCATCCAGTCCATCGCCGTGGAGCCATCATCAACCTCGCCCATCTTGTGCGTCTGACCCGCATAAAACAGCGCCCGTTCTGTGAATGTCGTCTTCCCGGCATCAATGTGAGCAATAATACCGAGGTTGCGAATCAAGGCAGGATTGTACTTCATGGTCTCGACTCCACTGGCGATAAAAGCTCCCGACTACCGAACGGTCGGCGAATCAATATACCCAGTCAAAACTTGTTCGGCAACCTCCGGCAACGTCAGCCCCACCGAGCCCGACACGCTCAAGTCCGCCAGGTGCGCCGAAAGATGCGTCCGCTCCACGTTCATCTCAATGATCCCCGCACCACGCTGCTTTGCCACCACGGGAAGAACCGACGCGGGGACAACCTGCGCGGAAGTGCCAATGACGAGCATCAAATCACATCTCAGCGACTCTCGCTCCGCCTCCTCTAGCGCCGAGAGCGGAATCGTCTCGCCAAAGAGAATAACCTTGGGTTTCAGGACGCCGCCACAGGCGCAGCAGGGCACGTCAACAGTCAGGAGATTCTCCTCGAACTGAACACTGGAGCCACAGTTCAGGCACTCAAGCTCCGACATGGTCCCGTGGAACTCTATGACATTCTTGCTACCCGCCCGCTGATGGAGGTTGTCAATATTCTGGGTTACTACGCCTTTCAGAACACCCGCTGCCTCAAGCTGGGCGAGCGCAACATGGGCGGCGTTTGGCTCCGCACGATTAAGAATCTTGTAAAGCTCCTTGAAGAGAGCCCATACCTTCTTAGGATTCCTTACGAACGCCTCGAGAGTGGCATACTCCTCCACCGGATACTTGTCCCACAGTCCGGCACTGCCTCTAAACGCCGGAACGCCGCTCTCGACAGAGATTCCGGCCCCGGTCAATGCAACAGCGTGCTTCGCATTGCCGAGCAGCTCGGCAGCCTGCGCTATTGTATCCTGCGAATCTGGGCTCAACGGCTACTCCGGCGGCAGCATCAAGCAGCCCTGCTCGACTGACGAGGCGAGAGAAGTGTATATCGCAAGAAGCCCCGTATGTCGCTTGGCAGCCGGCCTCTTGAACGCCGCGCGACGCCGCTCCAAAAGGGATAAGACCTCTCTCTCTGACATCTTGCCAGCCCTGTCGCCAACGAGGTCCAGCCTCCTTCTGCCAACATCGATCAGGATGATATCCCCGTCCTCAAGCAGAGCGATGGGCCCATCCGCGGCCGCCTCGGGCGAGATATGTCCCACGCAGACTCCCCTTGTAGCGCCAGAAAAACGACCATCAGTCAAAACGGCCACATCCTCAGCTATCGACTCATCAATCGCCAAGAGCTCGGTCGCGTAAAACTGCTCAGGCATACCTGTCGCTTTTGGCCCTTCATAGCGGATGATTATCGCGTCCTCGGCCTCAACCTTCTTTAAGACTATCTCCCTAAGCGCGGCATCTTGGCCATTGAACACTCTCGCCCGAAAGCACCGAGTCTCGTCACCAGCCCCAGTCCTCTTGACCACCGCACCCCGCGGCGCAAGGTTGCCGAATAGAATCCCAATCGGCGCAGTCCCACTGACGGGATCATCGGGCGGTCTGACGATCGATTCAGGAGTGAGACCGAATCTGCTCAAATAACCCTCCGCAAGCGTGGTTGGGTGAGCTTTCAGATAGTCACGTGCAGACTGTGCGAGCGTTCTGCCTGTGATGGTCATCGCACTCCCGTCAATGAAGTCAGCAAGGCTGTCAACGAGCTTCGGCAGCCCCCCCGCCTGCCAGAACAGGTCAGAGGGATATCGTCCTGACGGCTTAATATCACACAATAAAGGCGGCCTAGCGAAGAGCTCGTCCGCGCGCCTCAGCGAGAACTCCATCCCCATCGATGTGGCAAGCGCCGCGAGGTGCAACAGGCCGTTAGTTGACCCACCGATCGCCGCGAGGACAGTCAATGCGTTTTCAATAGAGGTCTTAGTGATGATGTCGCTGAACCTGACGTCCTTATCAATAAGATGGCCGAGAGTTTGGCCCGACCTCTGTGCCAGCCGCAAGAGCTCAAGCGACCGCGCAGGGCAAAGTGCTGAGCCCGGAAGAGCAAGCCCCAGCGCCTCGGCCAGAATCTGCATTGTGCAGGCGGTCCCCATAAAAGCACACGCCCCCGGGGTGGGGCAGGCGTCGTCATAGAGCGCATCGCAAGTTGCCTGGCTTATCTCTCCACGCTCGAGCTGTCGCCTTGCATCGACAACCGATTCAAGCGTCCTGAACGACGCGCCGTGCGACATCACGCCTCCTAATGCGAAAACGGTCGGAAGGTCAAGCCTGGAAGCGGCAATGAGATGTCCCGGAATGGCCTTGTCGCAGCTCGAGACGAACAGCACGCCATCGGCGTGGGCGGATTTTCCGTGCAGCTCAGCCGCAAGAGCTATCACCTCTCTGGATGCGAGCGAGAGACGCATTGCCTCGGTCCCCTGCGTTATGCCGTCGCAGACATCGGAGCAGAAGTATTTGGCTGGCCGAACGCCCGCCTGCAAGAGGCCTTCGTAGGCCTTCTGAGCAACCGATTCGAGATGGATACTCCCAGGATGTGAATGCCCAAAACAGCTCTCGATCAGCGCGAGCGGGCGAGAGAGGTCATCGCGCGACCAACCGCAGCCGAGCCGCAGTGCATCGACCTCATAGCCCTTCGCACGGGCATTTTGGCTTGTCAGCTCGCGGCGAGCCACCCTATCAGACAATAGATAACACCTCTTCCGCGTTCCGCTCCCAAATGAGCATTAACTCAATCGAACAGGTTGTTCGAGTCGTCTGAGTCGTCACTTTTGGCTTTGGGCGCCCTCTTGAAGGTAACGTTGGTTCGCTTAAGCGGCGGACAATCGATGCCTTTCCCACGCAAGATGTCCTCAATCGTAAGTATCTGAATGCGCGGATAGCGCTTCTGCCAGGTTGTTGATTCGTAAAAACCGGCGCCCGCTGCCTCGCTTCGCATGTCCTTCGTAGGGTCAAGCATCGTTATCAGGACGCCAATCTCGGCGCCCTCGCGCTCAACTACTCCACGCAAGTCTCGCACCATGTAGGACGTGACATGCCCCGACTTGACCGAGAAAACGATCTGTTTGGTCTTGCCGCCCTTCGTCTCGTCGTGGAAATAGAGCCGGCCATCGATGCCTTTGTCAGCCCCCTTCTTCTCCTCAACGGGCCTTGCGCCCAACAGGCCCAACGCCCACCACTGAAACTGATATGGGTTCTCCTTTGCCAACTGCATCGCCCCTGAAATCGAGACAGGCTCGCCGATCACCTCATATTCCTTCTTAATTTCCTCGCCGAACGTGTTCTCGAGGCGATACTTCATCAGCGTTACCGCCAGATGCGTTATGTCAATGCCAATCCAGCGGCGATTGAGGCGCTGGGCAACAGCCACGGTCGTGCCACATCCGCAGAACGGGTCGAGAACGAGATCGCCCTCGTTGCTGCTCGCCTTAATAATCCGCTCCAAGAGCGCCTCGGGTTTCTGCGTCGCATAACCTAGGCGTTCGGAGGAATTTGCGTTAAGCATCTGAATAACCCACCAGTCCTTGGGCAAGCTTCCTTTCTTCATATATTGCCGGTATGTCCATTGCGGATACTTCGCTTCATCCTCAGGTTTGAGTCTTCCCTGTCCGACCGCGAACGGGCCACCTTTGGCGCGTATTATGTATTTCCCCTTTTCATCCCTGTGCTTGAATCTGGCCGCGTAGTCATCGGGATAGGGCTCAAGCACATCTTGAACATTGAAAATCCGGTGGTCACTCTTGCTAAAATATAGCAATGTATCGTGTTTTTTCGCCCACGTCTTCTTAGCCGTCTGCATCGAACTATAGCACCATACGATCTCATTGCGGAAGTTCTCTGGCCGGAAAACGGCATCCATGAGAAGCCTGAGATACGCGCCGGCTGTGCTATCGCAGTGCAGGTAGATGCTCCCGGTGGATTTCAGAACGC
>CAZKNE010000226.1:0-4344 GCA_964554005.1 uncultured bacterium
TCGCACTTGCCGCCGGCTATCTTCATAAACTCGCCGTCCTTACCGCATCTGCCTGAAATGCCCACCACAACCGCGCCGTCGCGCTTGTTGAAGTAGATGTTGTCACGGTAGTTCTCGGAGAAGAACTTGTCGATGAACTCGAGGCCGTCGAGGTCCTGAGCTGTAAAGCCCACGACCAAGATCGGCTTTGGAACTGGCCCTGCCATCTGGAACTTGCTTTGTTCGTCAACCACGAAGACCTCATCGAACTGCGGGAAGAAGACGCTTGTTGGCTTTTGGGGAATCTTGCCGCCCTGAAGCGCAAGTGGCCCCTCTGAGAGAGCTCCGAGCACGCGCGTTCCATCGTGCAGCTTGACTGGCACTCGCATGTCGAAGTCGGTCTGAAGCGATTCGAAGAATGTTTTTAACTCTTGCGTTGTTGCTGTTTTCATAACACCCCCCTTATCTGTGCTGCGCACACTTTGTATTCTGGGATTTTGGCCACTGGGTCAAGCGCATTGTTGGTCAAAACGTTCGCCGCGCCCTCCTCGAAGTGGAAAGTCATAAACAGGTGCCCTGGGATGACGATGTCAGAGACCCTGGCCATTGCTTTGACCTCGCCACGGCGGGTCGAGACCATGACCCAGAATCGATCGCGTATCTTGAGTCTCTTGGCGTCATCAGGGTGCACCTCAACGTACGGGAAACGCTCCTCGCGGTCCAGAAGCCGCGACCTTCGCGTCATTGTCCCCGTGTGGAAGTGAAAGTAGCAGCGACCAGTGGACAGAACGAACGGATACTCATCGTCCGGCAGTTCCGCCGATGGCCTGTATTCGGCAGGACTAAACAGCCCCAACCCACGGGTGAACTTGCCGACATGCAAAACTGGCGTTCCAGGATGGTCCCTGTCAGGGCACGGCCATTGAAGGCCAATTTGGTCGATCCGGTCAAACTGCATGCCACCGTAGATCGGCGTGACCCTGGTTATCTCGTCCATGATCTCTTTCGGGGAGGTGTAGGTGAGCCCATCGTAGCCCATGCGCCTCGCTAATTCTCCGAGTATCTCCCAATCCTGCCTGGCCTGGCCTGGTGGGTCGCATGCCTTTCGGACGCGCTGGACTCGACGCTCGGTCGAGGTGAAAGTCCCATCTTTCTCCGCGAAGCACGCTGCCGGCAGGACTACGTCCGCGAACTTTGTCGTCGATGTCGGGAAGATGTCCTGAACCACGAGGAAGTCCAACTTCTCCAGCGCATCTTGAACATGGTGCTGGTCTGGGTCTGACATCATGGGGTTCTCACCCATCACATATAGAGCTTTCAGCTTGCCGTCCGCGGCCGCATTGATCGCGGTCGTGACGGTGAGACCTACGTTCCCGGGCAGGTGCTGGACACCCCACGCCTTCTCAAACTTCCCACGCACCACATCATCGGTAACCTTCTGGTAGCCTGTATAGACGTTCGGCAGCGCCCCAAGGTCGCACGCGCCCTGGACGTTGTTCTGACCACGAAGCGGGTTAACGCCCGTCCCCTCTTTCCCAACATTGCCCGTGAGCATCACGAGGTTTGCGCAGGATTTGACGTTGTCAACGCCGTGCGAGTGCTGAGTGATGCCCATAGAGTAGATAATCATCGCCCTGTCAGCGCCAGCAAACATACGCGCCGCCTTCTCAACCTCAGCAGGCGTTATCTTGCATATCTTGGCCGTCCACTCGGGCGTGAACCTCTCCACAATCTCTTTCAGCTCGCCAAATCCCTCTGTCCGTGTCCTGATAAACTCGTCATCTGCAAGGCCATCCTTGATGATCACGTGCATCAGACCGTTTAAGAACGCCACGTCCGTCCCGTTCTCCGAACGGATGTGCATATCCGCAAAGTTGGCAAGCCGTATCTTCCGGTTGTCCGCCACGATGAGCTTTGCGCCTCGCTCGACTGCTTTGATGATTCGCGTTCCGATCAAGGGATGTTGCTCGGTCGTGTTGGAACCTGTTACCAGAATGCAATCGGCCTTCTCTACGCACGAGATCGAGTTGGTCATCGCGCCTGAGCCAAACGTCGCAGCCAGACCTGCGACCGTCGAGGAGTGGCAGAGCCTTGCGCAGTGGTCAACGTTGTTGGTCTTGAAGACCGCTCGCGCAAGCTTCATCATGACGTAGTTCTCCTCGTTGGTCGTCTTGGCCGACGAGAAGAAGGCCACAGAGTCGTTGCCGTGCGCATCTTGGACACTCTTGAGCCTCGCAGCTATCAGGTCGAGCGTCTCGTCCCACGAAGCCTCGACGAGATTGCCGTTCTTTCTTATCAGCGGAACGGTTAGCCGGTCTGGATGGTTTGCGAAGTTGAACGCATTCCAGCCCTTGACGCATAGCTGGCCTTTGGAGACGACGTGGTTGCTTGAAGGCTCCACGCCGACCAGATTTCCCTGTCCATCTGCCAAAAGGTAGAACTGGCAACCAGTGCCACAATAGGGACAGGTTGTTAGTGTTCGCTTCATATTGCCCCCCTCAGTCCACTAATCTGGTTTAGCCAGAAAACAGGCCCATCGAGGCAGCAATAAAGATGCTCGATCGCGCAGTGCCCACACTTGCCGACCCCGCACTTCATGTAACGCTCGAGGGACACGATGATGTGGTCCTCGGTCAAGCCTTTCTTCTTCAGCTCCGCGATCACGAACCTATACATGATCGGCGGCCCGACTATCACCGCTATCGTCTCTTGAGGGTCTATCTCCAAGGGCGGAATCAGGACTGTGATAAGTCCTATCTCACCCTCGTCGAAGCAGTCGCCGCCGGGCACGCCGTCCACGGCATATTTGCACGCAAAGGCTGGCGACTGCGCCCAGTCAATAAGATCTTCCTTGAAAAGCCGCTCCGGCGGTGTCTTAGCACCATAGAGAATCCTTATCTTCCCGAATTCATCCGGCCTATCCTGGCAATACTGGATCAGTGACCGCATGGGCGCAAGGCCGCATCCACCAGAGATGAGCAACAGGTCCTTGCCGGCCAGCTTCTCAACATCGAAAGACGTGCCAAACGGCCCACGGATGCCGACTTCGTCGCCCTCATTCAGTCGATGCAACGCCCCGGTTAGTGTTCCGGCGTTGCGCACACCAAGCTCAAAATAGCCCCTCCGAGTCGGCGAACTCGCCACCGAAATTGGCGCCTCGCCGTATCCCAGGATCGAGAGTTGGATGAACTGCCCGGGCTTATGGCCGAGCTCCTGCCCGTCCGGCATCTGAATTCGGAACAACTTCTCCATGGGTGTCAGGTCTCTCACGGAGACTATCTTGCAGGGAGTCGGCAGGTATAGCTGCTCTGCGTCCCTGGCCAATGGTTTTGTCATGACACTCATAAGTTCAGTTCCTTAGTTGATTTTATCCCGCTGTTACTTTATTTCTCTCAATCGTTATTCCCTTTTAGGTAAACATACCAGTAGCCGATGGCGACAAACAAAGCGCCTCCTACAATGTTTCCGAGCGTAACGGAAATGAGATTCTGGCTCCACATACTTCCCCAGTTGATCGTGTTGAGCTGCGCTTGGGAGAGCCCCGATGCGGCGACAGCCTTCGCGAAGCTCTTTGCGTAGATGCCAGCGGGAATGAAATACATGTTGGCAACACAGTGCTCGAAGCCGCTGGAAACAAACGCCATGATAGGGAAGAAAATCGCCCAGACCTTCCCGGCAATGGTCCTGGCTGCAAGCGCCATGTAAACAGCCAGACAAACGAGCCAGTTACAACCAATAGCCCTGAAGAAGAAGGCCCAGTTGTGCCCGAGGCCCTGCGGCGATGCTGCCACCTTGCCATAAGCTATGCTGAGCGCCGTGCCGCCTACCGGCCCGTCAAGAAGCCCCGATTGGGAAGCTACCATCCACGCCAGAAAGATCGAGCCAAGCAGGTTAGCGACGTAAACAGCTGACCAGTTGCGAAGCACGCCTCCTAGCTTGACCTTCTTATGGGCAAAGCCACAGCCGAGCAGGCAGTTACCTGTGAACAGCTCTGAGCCCGCTATGACGACCAGCATGAGGCCGACACTGAAGACGGCACCCATCGCTAGTTTTTTCAGGCCGAGGATGCCGATCCCGGTCCCAACCGTTGTGGCTAGATGCGCCCCGAACCCGATATAAACGCCAGCGAGGATGCCCAGCCAAACCATCTTGCCAAGAGGCAAGCGCGACTTCATCTCGCAGACGCCAAGGAGGGATTTCGCCACTTCTGGTGGTGAATTGAAACCCGCCATTGCTTTCTCTCCTTTTTTTGGAGGTTAGTCTGATAACAAAGAACACTTCTGCGCAAATAGATTGAGGCGACTCGCCTCTGCGCTATACACATCTTCATTAAGATGTTGATCAAAACTTAAAGCTCACCGCCTT
>CAZKNE010000227.1:0-4343 GCA_964554005.1 uncultured bacterium
CTCAAATGCAAGCTCGGCCCTCCAACACTCTCTCCGACCCTCGCTCTAGTCATCTTTCCTCGCCTTCTTTCCTATCTTTTCACAGCCGTTTTCAGACAACTCGGAGCCTGAATCGCGGCTCTCAGCTAACATCATTTTGTATGCACAGCCATAATACATACAACATATAGCCCATGTCAAGCTATTTTTGCAAAGTTTCTTCATTGCAGAAAACGACAGCGGGGAAGACCGCCGGCAGGTTTTGCCCCCGCGCTGGTTCGGCTGCAACCTATTCGTTACGCCGGCACGCGGGCGGAGTGCCCACGATGCCGAGGCGGAGCGCACGCATGGCGAACGTGCTGCCTCTAGACGCATCAATTTTGTGCCTTATTCTTATTGAGCACTCCTATGGAATCGGATAATGGACCCCCATATCAACCGTGCCGGTGTCCGGCGTCCCGTTCGTCTGCGTTGTCATCCGCGAGAGGCCGGCCTCTGCCGCAGAGCGGCTTCCGGCGTCGATGCAAGGGCTTGCGGGATGTAGATAGTAATCGCCGAAAGGCCCGGGGACGAACATCGGGTCCCTGTGGATGTTCCCCTCACCCTCGTCAGGGTCCCGGACGCAGCAAAACGTCACAGTGCAGCCATAAAGGTCATCCGCGTTGTTCCAGATGATGGACTCTATAATGTTGGATGGTGTGTCGCTCGAGGTATATATTCCGCCGCCCAGGCCCCCCGCAACGTTGTCGGCAATGGTGTTGCTGCCAAATATAGAGGCAGCTTCACAAAAAACCCCGCCGCCGTCAACCTCGGCTGTATTCTCCGCGATTGTGTTGTTCGAGATCGCTGTGCCATACTCACAGCAGATACCTCCCCCGTCCTGCGCGGACGAATTCCCTACGATCTGATTATTCGTTACGAAAACATCAATGGTCCGCATCCAGAATATCCCTCCGCCCCTGTACTCAGCCCAGTTGCCGGAAATGGTATTGTCGGATATCATGGCCCAGTGCGCCGTGTCGCAGCTTATCCCTCCGCCAGATTGAGCTGAGTTATCAGTGATCGAGTTACCAAAGATTAACATCCCAGCAAGGTAAGAACCTACTCCTCCCCCAGTGCTTGCTGAATTGCCTGCGATCGTGTTGCCGTATATTAGCGCCCAATTTGTGAACTCGCAGTTTATGCCTCCTCCCTCATAGTAACCCGAGTTAAACTCTATAATGTTGTTTTGTATCGTCGGATAGCCGCTGCAGCAGTATATCCCGCCCCCCGCGCTTGCGTCATTGCCTGAGATGATGTTGTTTGAAATAATCGGCCGACCACCATCGCAGTATATCCCGCCGCCACTAGATGCCGAGTTGCCAGCGATGATATTATTCGCGATTGTGGGAGAGCCGCGCCAGCAGTATATCCCTCCACCGTAGCATTCGGGCGCTACGCCATCGGCGTGCCCACCGGTTATCGTGAACCCCTCGATGATGGAATCATCCGCCTCGAAGCAGCAGATTACAGAGGTGGAAGCGCCCTCTGCATCCAGAACGGTGACGTCTGCCCCATCGCCGACAAGCGAGACCCAGCTCTTCATGTTCAGCGGAAACGTCTCGCCGTTGGTCGAGGCAGAATAGACGCCGGGGGCGACGTGAATGGTTGCAGGCGCGGCAGGTGATACTATAGCCGAGTTCAAGGCGTGCGTAATCGTCTTCCAGGGCAGGTCTTCAGAGCCGTCATACCACTCATAATTCTCTCCCCGTGCGCCATCCACGTAGTAATCCATGCCCGCAACCGAGAAGACGGTAAATGGAGCAAAACTGGCCTCACAGAGCCAGTTGAACGTGCCAGGCTCGGTCAGAACAGCGGCGAACGAATACTCGCCAGGAACGTGGATTGGCGGCATTCCGGAGGGCAGATCGAACGAGAAGAAAGGCGTTCGCTCGAGAAGATAACCTCCCGGCACGTAGATGTCCTCAATCCAGGGGTTGATGCTCTCGGACCACCACACAAACGCGCCCAGCGTCCAGAGCGAGCCATTGGGCGTCAGCAGGCCGATATAGACATCGACGGACATCCCCTCGCCCTGATTCTCCCCCGCCAGGCTCATCTCAATCGTATCCCCCGCCTTGTAGCTCTCGCTGTCGGTTGCGATGAATACCTGAGGCGCAGCTCTCGCTACCGCCGGCAGGATTGCTGAAAGCACAACTGCAGCGAGGATTGAACTGAAGATATGCCATTTCATTTCCTAATTCTTCCTCTTTTCTCCTCATTTACGTTTATTGGCCTGTTGCCCCATCCAGCTTATCTCACGGAATGGGATAATGGACTCCCATGTCCACCCTACCGGTGTCCGGCGTCCCATCTTCTTGCGTTGTCATGCCAGAAAGTCCAGCCTCCTCCGCGGACCTGCTTCCCGCGTCTATGCACGGGCTATCAGGATCAAGGTAGCGCTTCCACCCACTCCATCCAGGCCACGGCGAGTCGGCTACGAGCATCGGGTCTTGGTCGATGTTGCCCTCGCCGGGATAGCCACCCTTGACGCAGCAGTAGCTGGCAGACACATTATAGAGGACCAGGTCGTCTGTTCCCCACACAATACAATCGACCACCACTGCATCAACGCCACTACAATAAATCCCTGACCCATATCCAGTGTTATCCACGATCGTGTTGTTGAATATCTGAGCCGGCCCAGCATCCGAGCAGGCGCGAATCGCGATCCCACCTCCCGTGCTCGCGGTGTTCCCCACAATTGTATTGTTTGCGATAATCGCCGCGCTGTTCTCGCACCAGATGCCGCCTCCTAAAGCCCCATCCGACGGCTCCGCGGTGTTTCGGAGGATCAGGTTGCCTACAATTGCTGGGGAACCTCCGGAACAGTATATCCCCGCGCCGCCGCCTCCACAGGCAACCCAGCCCGCCGAGTTGTCTATTATCGTGTTATCTGCAATCAGAACGGAGCTGTCGCGGCAGAATATGCCTCCTCCAAACCGGACTCCGCCCATCATACTAAATGCAGGGCCTCCGCCCGTAATCGTAAATCCACGAATTGTCGCGCCTTGCACGTTCTCGCAGGAGATCACGCTCGTCCCATATTCCTCCGCATCAATTGTTGTCCCAGGCCCTTCAGCGACGAGTGAGACCCAACTCTTCATGTTGAGCGGGAAAAACTCGTGGACATACGTGGAATTCTCCCACGAATAGGTCCCGGGAGCGACATGAATCACCACGGGGGCCTCTTGTCGGCCTTCCACCCAATTCGAGGCGTGTGTGAGCGTCCGCCAGGGCGCTTGCTCGGACCCGTAATTCGCGTCGTCGCCAGACGCTACGTCAACGTAGTAGTCCGAAGCCTGCGGTATCCCGGTCCTGAACGCCGCAACGGATATCTCGCCCAGGAAATCGGTCGTGTGAGCCCCGGTCAACGCAGCCAGAAAATAGAATTCGCCTGCTGCGTTTATGACCGGCCTGTAGCACGGCAGAACGAACCAGAAAAAGGGCCTTTGATTCATAGTGAAGCCCGCCGGCACGTAGATGCTCTCAATCCATGGATTCACCTTATACCGGGACCAGCCCCAGTAGGGGCTGAATGTGCAGAGCTCGCCATCCGGCGTCAGCAGCCCGATATAGACATCGACGGACATCCCCTCGCCCTGATTGTCCCCCGCCAGGCTCACCTCAATTGTGTCCCCAGGTTGGTAGCTCTGCTTGTCCGTGTAGATGAATACCTGAGGCGCCGCTCTTGCCACCGCCGGCAGGATTGCTAAGACCATAATGGCGACAATAATCAACCTGAAAACACGTATCTTCATGTCCATACCCTCCATACGAGATACAAGATCACAATTCAACCGACAGGCACTATTGAAACAAGTTTTCCCCGAATCGTCAAGGCCGCGCACAGTTATGTCTATCCCGCGCCTCGTTGCAGTGCAGCGCCTGCCTCTTCCTCTTCTCTCTGTGTCTCTGTGTCTCTGTGGTGAGTCTTTACTGCCAACCGCCAACTGTTCCGTCCGCATCGAGGTCGGCCATCGTGTATGGATTGTCCTGGCTGCCGCCTGTTACGGTGATTGTGTCATTAGCATGAGTAATCCCCATGTCCTTTCCTCCTATCCTATACTAGCTCATTGAAGATAATAGGTAAAAGCCAAGTCCTATTTTGCATAATAAAAGTGCATTTTACCCCGCCGCTGCCTGTCGAGTTTTTTGGCACGCTCGCCAGCTGTCTTCAAGCTGGCACTTCGGAAGGCGCCGAAGAAGTTTTGGGTGAGGATATGGGTTGACATTTGGTGCGAAAGGCATATTGTTATACCTGAATACTAAAATAGGAACCAAAAATGGCTAAACTATTCAAAGCATCAGACGCCGCCGCACTC
>CAZKNE010000228.1:0-4336 GCA_964554005.1 uncultured bacterium
CGCAACATAGGCCTGGTCCCTATCCGCACCCATCGAGATGACATCTCGCTCGACGATATCAGACACCATCTTCGCGGGGTCGGCAAATATCAGGTCCTTCAGCGATACAACCCCCGTCAGCTTCCCCTTTAAGTCCACAACGTAGATCGTGTATATCGTCTCCTTGTTGGGAGCAGCTCGCCGCAGAGACTCCAGCGCCTCGGCAACGGTCATGTCCTCACGAAGCGAGGCGAACTCCGTGGTCATGATCGCGCCGGCCGTCTCCTCTGGATATGACGTGATCAGCTCGACATCTTCCCGATCCTCCTCTGCCACGTGCCGCAGTATCTCGGCGGCATCGCTCTCGTCGAGCTCACGCAGCAGGTCGGCGCTGTCATCAGGGTCCATCTCCTGCACCAGACCGGCCACCGTCTTAGCATCGACTGCATCGGCGAACTTGACCTGCTGATCGTCCTGAATGTGGCCGAATATCTCCGCTGCCTTCTCAGGCGAAACCAGCGACAGTATCGTCGAAATCTGCTCAGGAGCGAGGCCCTCAAGAGCGTCTGCGACGTCAGCGGGATGCGACTCCTCGCAGAACTCCTTCAAGACATCAAGCCTCTTATCCCTCAGAAGTGAGTGAATCTCAGGAAGAAGAAGGTTTCTCATCTCAGCCTCAACTTAGGACCACTTCGTCCGTTGCAAATCCTGCGCCACTATCTTGGTCATGGCATACTAACACCGAAGCCAACCCTGTCAATTCTCACAAGTCCGCCGCACTCCAAAAGTCCCCGCACGCACGCGTCAGTCTGATTATTAGAGTGTGCGGCGAAAAATAGCTTGACAAGCGCGTTGAAGTGTGCATAATAACGCTGCTTAATTGCTTTTTCTGAGGTTGAACGTGGCTCAAAATATGAGCCTTGGGGATTATTCGTAAGCGTTATCGAATAATCTCGCGGAGCTAATTGGCGCTGTCTTGGAGCGCCGAAGGATGAGAAGATGGGGAATGAAGGCGAGTTTCGCAGCAGGCGACCGCCATCGCATGATAACGGTCGCGTAATCCTGACTATCAGCTTACCCGGACCTCTCCGATATTTCTATTCGGTCGGGGGGGGGGCAGCGCACCACCGCGCACGAGGCCCGCCTATAACCCCCGGTTCGCCTAGCAACTCAGTCTTTTCAGAGATCTGGCAACCGAATTGAGAGATAGGAGATATGAAGTTGAAACACTCAAGAATCACAATCATTACAGCTCTGACCGTTGCCGTGGTCGGCGTCGCGATCTGGGCACTGGCGGGATACTTGATGGACAATGGCGCTGTCACGCCCGACATCGGCTGGAAGGATGAGACAGAGTTTACGTACACCGTCAGCTATTGGCGCAGCCCTGACGAGGAGGCGCCGGATGTCCTGATCCTAGCGTACTGGAAGGGCTTATTTGAGTGGGATGAAATGATGTACATTGACAACCCTATGAGCATTCCGGTCAATTATTGGTACACGACAACGCTCGACAAGGCCGGGAACTGGGGTTTTAAGTTCGAGGTCGTGGGCGGGGAGACGTCTAATATGCATCTTGGGCCATCGGTTTTCGAGCGACCCTAGCTGGTCTTGAGTTTGGCCTGTGGGGCGCGCTTGCGCCCCACGGGCGTTCGTTTAGCTACCGTGATGCGCCTCGGGGTGCTGCACGAGCGACGCCGGCGTTGAGCGAACAGTAAAAGGAGAGATTATCGTGAAAGATTTTCCATGTTGGCTTTGTATGCTTTTATTGGTCCTTGCAGTCTCCCTCTTCCTTCGAGGGGATTGCAGCGCGGGGAGGGTAGAGCTGTGCCTGGACAATGGGCCTCGGAGCTTTTCATACTGGTGGTCCCACTATGCAAGCCCGGTTTCCACGTTTGGTATTGCAGCGAAATTCGCGCCAGAGGCCTATCCCTGCGTGGTTCGGGCCGCACGTGTGCTGGTAGATTCTACCGACGAGTTCAGAATTCACATAATGGACGGACAGGGCGTTGACCTAGTGCCCCCGGCAACGGCCTCTGCGCTCGAGCCGTGCACGTTTGCGGTTGCGGAGTTCCCAGCGGGGATCACGATCGAGTCAGGCGAGTTCTATGTGCTTGCCGAGACAATTTCCGTGACCCCGCAGATCGCAACTGCCCGTGGCGAGCTCGGAGTCTTGCCCGAGAGCTATCTATGGTCGAGTTTGCAGGGCTTCACGAGGAATAACGCCGCTGCGGTGATAAGGGCTTTGGTTGACCAGCCTGTCCGCGTGGCATGGGTAAAAGGGTCCGGAACTGATGCCTCCAACCAGCATCTGTTCCTCGCCTTCGATTCTGATATGGACGCCTCAACCATCAACTCTAACAGTATAACAGTTGAGGACCCGGACACTACGGTGGCGGGCACGTGGCTTTACGATGAGCGGCTCAGGAGGGCCGAGTTCGTACCGGACAGCCCGTTTCCATACACCGGGTTCTTCTATCACGTAACCGTATCTGAGGAGGTTAAGGACATATACGACAATCGGCTTGCCGCGCCATGGTCGGGCTCGTTCTCGGTCAAGCTGGAGCTGGACGAGGACCCACCGGCCCGGCCGCTTTCGGTCTCCTTCAACGCTTGCGACGCCGCAATCGAGATCAGCTGGGGCGGGAACATGGCGCTGGACACGGTCGGCTACTACGTTTACAGCGCGCCTTCGGCCGCCGGGGCTGACCTCGCTGTCTGGCTTGCTCAGGCAGAAAAGGTTGACGTGGGCAACGTCCTGAGTACCCGGGTGGAGAACCTGACCAACGACGTAGTTCATGGAGTGGCCGTCTCGGCATACGATTATTGTCGGAACGAGGGCGAGGCGGTATATCGCAACTGCGTGCCCCATCGCGGCTCGGTCCTGCTCGTGGTGGAGAAGAACTCGCCGGGCATGTCCCCTGAGCGTGAGCAACAACCGGCCCTCAACTCGGTTGCTGCGATGCAGAGTGCGGCGTTTGACTACACGGTGTTCGAAGAGGCCAAGTCGGGCCTATTGCCTGATGCGGATTACCTTTCCGCTTTCGACAGCGTTTTCTGGGAAAGAGGCTTCAGGTTATGGGCACGTCAGTTTGAAACGACCCCATTACTAAAGCAGTATATGCAGCAAGGCGGGCGCCTGTATTTCGATGCCTGGGTCGTAATTACGTACGGCGTCAATGACAAGGATCCGTTCCTCTCGGACTGGCTGCACCTCAGCTACCGTGGAATGAACTTTAAGGCCTTTAACGTTGTAGGCGTGCCCGACAATCCCATCGGAGACGGCCTGGACCTGGTCTATACCTCCGACGACAGTTTTGCTGCGCAGATTCCCTACTTCGAGCCGAAAGATGGCGCGGTCGGCTTCTTGCACGTGAAGGACAGCCCGGATGAGACATGCGGTTTGCATTACGCGGACGCAGGAGACTACGGCTACCGCCTAGTCTTCTCGACGGCGATTCTGTCCCCCGTGTATAATACGGAAGACCGGGATAAGCTGATGTCTCGCGGGCTTTGTTGGCTCGAGGACAAGGACATCGACTTTAGGATCGCCGCCAATACGCGCGTGCTCGAGCCATACAGCGTGCTTCAGCTCTTCGTCTCGGCGAACACGCTGGGCGTTGATTTCAACGTTGACGCCTATCTCGCCGTCATGGTTGAGGCGGATGGCGGGTCGGCGCTCCTGTTCTACGACGGGACGGGCTTTGTGTCCGAGATGACGCCGTTCGTCTCGGGCGTGCACCTGGAATCAGGCCTTTTCCTGCCTCGCACGAAGGTATTCGAGTATCTGGTTCGGGACGGCCTGCCGAGCGGCAAGTACACGTTTCTTGTGGCCTTGACGCAGGCGAGCACGCAGACATTTTTGACCGCCCCTCGAGGCACGGTAGTTTTTATGAAGTAAGTTTCTGCTTACGGCCAAGATTCTGGGCTAATCTCAGTAGCTAAGTCTTCATTCGGTCGCCGCCGGCTATCGGTCTGCGGCTTAGTGCATATCTGTGCCCGTCGCCGAAAGGTCCCCGCCCGCGTCAAGCTCACTGCGCGGGACAGGGTGTAACCTTGAATTGTGGGTAGTTGGTTAGCTTCACCTCGACTGCGTTTCAACACGGTCGAGTAATCGGCTATCATTGTATTAACCCCATGCTTCAGCGTGGGGTCTATTGAGGGTCAACCCCCTGCGAGTTGGCCTTTGCTAAAGCGACCGATGATTGTATTATGGGGGAGGTCATAAGGCCGACCAGTTTCGGAGCAGTAGGCGTGTTGCAGGATTGATGTAGGAGGGCAGTGGGGATGGGAAAGGTACAGATCGCACCGACGACGATGGGGCTGCCAATGAGCTGCGTTGTCGTGTCGTGTTATG
>CAZKNE010000229.1:0-4330 GCA_964554005.1 uncultured bacterium
TTGATGGAGAATGAGCTGTTTGGACACGAGAAGGGGGCGTTCACGGGCGCAGGTGCGCGTAAGATCGGCAAGTTCGAGGTCGCGGACAAAGGGTCGCTCTTTCTCGACGAGATCGGGGACTTGCCCTCAGAACTTCAGGGGAAGCTGCTCACGGCGATCGAGAACAAGGAGTTTCAGCGGGTTGGTGGGACGCAGACTATCCACGTGAACGTCAGGATACTCACCGCGACGAACCGAGACCTCTTGAAGCTCGTTAGGCGCCAGAAGTTCCGCAAGGACCTCTACTACCGGATCAACGATGTTCCGATCAAACTTCCGCCGCTTAGGGAGCGTCCGGGAGACATCCCTCATCTGGCCCACCATTTCATCAAGAAGTACAGCCAGGAGCTCTCGTCGAAGGTCACCAGCATTGAGAAAGACGCGCTTTTGGTCCTGATGGAGTATGATTGGCCGGGAAACGTGAGGGAGCTAGAGAGCGCGATCAAGCGGGCCTTGACGGAGAGCTCGGGCAAAGTCATTAGGATGTCCAATTTTGAGTTTTTGCCGGCGCCAGGCTTGTCAGTGCCTCGGAGCGAGAGGATAGCGGACTTGATTGCTGCCCTTTCTCAGGATGGAGTGACGCTCAAGGAGATGTTGGCTATTGTTGAGGAGGAGGTGTTGAGGCGGGCGATTGGGACAGAGGGTTGGAGCATTCGGAAAGCGGCCAAGGAGCTAAATATATCCAGGAATACTTTGAGAAATAAACTTAAAACTTTTAATATAGAAGTGCCAGGGAGTTAAGCTATGAGTCCTTCAGCGCTTGATATCGTATTCAGCAAGAAGTTCCCGAGACTGCCCAGTGAGATGAGCCCTTTTGTTGATGGTTCCTGTGTGGCAGTGGTCTTTGCAAACGGCGTTGTGATGCTTCTTGACGCTGGCGGCAAGGTGCTCTGGGAGCACACTTTGGAGGGGAAGGCGACCTCAGTTGGGGTGTCGCCTGAGGGGCAGCACGTTTACGCCTCGACGGACCATGGACTTGTCATCTTCGACAGGTCAGGGAATCAGCTGAGGCGCGTCAAGGAGCGCATCGATAACGCCGTTCTGTCACCTGACGGGCGGTTTGCTTTCTTGGGCGTTTCGGATGCCACGAAGCACACCTCGTCGGTTTCGTTCTACGATGCGACCAAAAAGAGTTTGCTCAAAAGGCAGCCGGGCGCGGTCATCTGGAAGGAGAAGTTCGAGGATGCGTATCAGTTCTTCGTTGGGGCCCGCGACGGCTCAAAGGTAGTCCTTGGCTTTGCGAGGCGCGTCGTTTGCCTCGACGCGGAGCGAACGTTGGTTTTGGACCACAGCACAGCATCCAGCATCAAGGGGCTTGCGGTGTTGCCGGACATGTCGCGCGTGTTTTTTTCGACGTTTGACGGACATATCGTAGGGCTGGGGATGGACGGAAGCCGCGTCTATTCTGCCGAGTTAAGCGAGGAGATCGGCAAGATCGCCTGTGACGGTGCCGGCGACTGGATCATCGCTGCGTCCAGATTAAAGCCGATGCTCTTTATGTTTGACAGAGATGGGAAGCTCGTCTGGCATTTCACGGTGCCCAGGCGGCCAATCCACGTCTGGCTCTCTGACGATGCGGCCTCGATCGCTGTCTGTTGTGGGAATGATGAGCTCCTTATGTGCCACAACTACTTCATGGACCCCGAGCAACGTGTCCAGAGGGCTTTGCGCCTCATCAACGAGCGAGACTACACATCGCTCTCTCTGCAACTTCTTGCGCGCTCCTCAGCTGAGAGCCTGACCGCTCTGGTCAATGCGATCAAGGATGGGACTGTGCAAGAGAGCAGCTACAAGCTGATCGGCAAGCTGGCCGAGGAAACGCTGGCACGCGTTATTGGTGCGATGGTTTTGGACGAGACGCCCGAGCGGCTGTTTCAGTGCTTGGCTGCATTCTACATACGAGTGTTGCCGCTGCTTCTGCGGCATGTTGGCAACCTTGATGATGGGGCAAGGCAGGGGTTCTACGGGCGGATGGCGGTCGCTGCCGTTCGTGGCAGCGACGCGAGGCTATTCGATCTGCTGGGTCTTATTCACCTGCGTCGCGGCGAGCTCGTTCCGGCGGTCAAGCGCTTTTTTGAGGCCGTTAGCATGGATGATTGCCCTGAGGCGGCGATGGAGCACCTGAAAGAATCGCGCGAGGCACTGGAGCAGGCCAAGTCAACCGGCGGCGTGGACGAGCTCTTCACGACATTTGTGTGAGACATTTTCAGCTTGCCGGACTGCTTGTCTGTTGACAGGATTAGCCGGATGCATTCGTTATGGTCGTTATGCAGTGCTTCCACCATTCAGGTAGTGAGGGTTCATTTTAACATGGAGAGCGAGTAGCTATGACAGAGAAACTCACGGGACGAGATTATGTCCGTGCGGCTTTCAAACGGGAGCGACTGGACAGATTCTGCGCGTATCCCGTGCTTGGGGCGGTTAATGCGAAGTTCTACGGTATAACTATCAAGGAGTTCTTGACGGACGCGGCGAAGTTCGCCGGGGCACAGATAGCTGCCACCGAGCAGTTCGAGCCTGACATAGCCGTTATGATGGCGGACCTGGTGATGGAGCCTGAGGCCATGGGGCAGAGGGTGGATTTCTTCGACGATCGGATGTGTCAGCAGCGTGGCTACCTTGTTGATGAGAAGGCCAAGCTGGCTCATTTGAACGTGCCCAACCCGCTGGCCGATGGGCGCATGCCCTACTATCTGGAGGCGTGCGTGCGTGCGTCGGAGGCCGGGACCAGCGCGGTCGTTGGGGGCGTCATCAACGGCCCCTGGTCGCTTGCGTGCGAGCTTCGCGGGGCGGAGAAGCTGCTCCTGGACACGTTCGACGACCCGGATTTCGTCAAGGCCCTAATGGAGTTTACGACCGAGGTCTGCAAGGTCTTCGGGCACGAGGTCGTCAAGACAGGGGTGGGAATAAGCCTGTCCGAGGCGCCCGCATCGTGCAGCCTCATCTCCCCCAGCATCTACAGGGATTTCGTGGCTCCGAGCCACACCGAGGTAGTGAGCTATTTCAAGAGCCTTCGAAAGGCCCTTACGATTCATATATGTGGTTTCATTGACCCCATCATGGAGATGCTGGTCGATACGGGCGTGGCCTTCATCAGCTTCGACGCACCCTCATCACTCGAGAAGATGCTATCGATTGCAGACGGACGAGCGGTTGTGATCGGCAACGTGCCGACGACCACCTTTCTGAACGAGGACAGGGATGTGATACGGCGCGAGGTAAGAAGGTGCAAGGATGTAGCCGGAGAGAGAAATGGCTTTATTCTGGCGTCGGGTTGCGAGGTGCCCATCCCCAGTTCGGCCCAAAGCGTTAAGTATTTCATGGAGGCCGTCAAAGAGCCTAGGTAGCCGAGCGTAACCTCTCAGGCCTTGAAGCAGGCGACGCTGTGCATCGGCAGCACAGCGCGCATCTCGGGCGAAGCCATGCCGCAATCAGGTGATGCTTGGGGGCACCGTGGCTGGAACTGACAGCCTGCGAGCGTCTTCGCGGCGTCGGGAAGCTCGCCCGGAATCTCGTGGAACACGGCTGGTGCATCTCGGCTGGACAGTCCTTTCGGCAGCGGGGGGATGCAGTCAAGCAGGGCCTTCGTGTAGGGGTGAAGGGGGTTTCCGACGACCTCCTGGGTCGGGCCGACCTCGACGACCCGCCCAAGATACATAACTGCAATCCTGTCGCATAACTGCGACAGAAGTGCAAGGTCGTGGGACACGAAGACCAGGCTCAGGGAGAACTCGTTCTTGAGCTCAGCCAGCAACGTAATGACCCGCGCCTGGATAGTAACATCGAGGGACGAGGTTGGCTCATCGGCGAGGACTAGGGCTGGCCTCGCCGCGAGCGCGATAGCCAGCACCACGCGCTGCCGCATCCCGCCTGAGAGCTCGTGTGGGTATTGACCGAGCCTCCGTGTGGGGTCAGGAATCCTCACGTCTTGTAGAAGCTGGATTGCGCGTTCTCTCGCTTCTTTGCGGCCGATGCGCCCGTTGATCTTGATACTCTCGACGAGCTGCGAACCGATTGTGAAGACAGGATTCAGGGCAGTCATCGGCTCCTGAAATACCATCGCAATGCGGCGCCCGCGGACGGTTCGCATTTCAGACTCGGAGAGCTTGACGAGGTCTTGCCCCTCAAACAGGATGGAGCCGGCGGTTATCCGGGACCCGGGCGGAAGCAGCCTCATTATCGCAAGCAGCAGCATCGTCTTGCCGCAGCCGGACTCCCCTGCGATACCCAGGGACCCCCTAGGAGGCAGGATAAGATCAAGGCCCCGTGCGGGTCGCACCACACGACCCCG
>CAZKNE010000230.1:0-4288 GCA_964554005.1 uncultured bacterium
GAACGGTGCTCTTGTTGACTATGATCTTGTAGTCATCCATCCACTCGGCGATGCTCTTGGCGACGGCTCTGATGTAACTTAGGTCAGTCTCGCCATCATCTTTGGGCGGCGTGTTCACGCAGATGAATATGATTTCTGATTTCCTGACGCCCTCTTTTATATTTGTCGTGAACTTAAGACGTCCATCCCTGGCATTGTGAGTGATCATTTCCCTGAGTCCGGGCTCGTAGATCGGCATAATCCCATTCTCGAGGTTCTCGATCTTCTCCTTGTCAACATCGACGCAAATAACCTCGTTACCCAGGTCGGCGAAGACCGCTCCCGTCACAAGGCCGACATATCCTGCTCCAACCGCACAGATATTCACTAATTCCTCCTGAACCCTACATTTCTTGACATAGCCGGCCTACGCAAGCTGCCTTATCTGAACTTCTGACCTAATCATGTACACATCCTCGTATTTACAGAGCTCCGTGCCGGGCGTGAGGGCACAGGCTGCGCCGGCTGCCACACCCAGCTTGAGACTCTCGCAGAAAGAAAGGCCCGTGTCCAGCCCCAAAACGAAACCTGCGACAAGCGAGTCGCCAGCCCCAACCGGGCTAAGTGCCTCGACTTTGGGCGGCTTGGCAAAGAAAGACCCCTCCTCACAACTCAGAACCGCACCATCCGCCCCCATAGAGACCACCACACTATCAACCCCCATGGCCCTGAGTTTGGCCGCGGCCGCCTGAACCTGCTCAACGCCCTCCACATCGAGACCCAGGAGCCGGCGGAGCTCGTGACTGTTCGGCTTAATCATGAAAGGCTTGCTCTGAATGCCTCTTTTTAACAGATCTCCGTCCGCATCCAGCACAGCGCGGAGGTTGCTCTCTTTAACGATGTTAATGATCTCGCGGTATGCGTCCGCGGGGACTCCGGGGGGTGCGCTGCCCGAAATGACAAAAAACCCTGACTTGTAGTTATATTTCTTGAGCTTCTCCAAGAGCTGTTCGTATTCCACCTGCGTTGCGTAGGGGCCAGCGGCATTAAGAGCCGTGATTGAGTTCGCCTCGATGTCCCTAACAATAACATTCGTTCTCGTCTCAGAGCCTATGTGAACGAAGTCCGTGGGCACTCCAGCCTGCTTCAGGCGGCCCTCGAGCTCTGCCCCTCCGTATCCGCCCGCAAACCCGAACGCCACCGTGCTTCCGCCCAGCTCGATCACGACTCGCGACACATCGATCCCCTTTCCCGCAGCGAAGCGCTGCTCCGATATGACGCGATTGGCATCGTCGAACGCCAGTTTTGTCACACGGAGGGTCCTATCAAGTGCCGGGTTCAGGGTCAGCGTGTATATCATCACTAATACGCGTTCTTCTGGTTCAAAGCCCTTGTGATCGTGTGAAACAATATCTTGAAGTCCATTGATAAGGCCCAGTTCTCAATGTAGTAAAGGTCGCTCTTGAGCCGCTTGCGCATCGACGTGTCGCCCCGCCATCCATTGACCTGCGCAAGGCCCGTCATCCCTGACTTCACCTTGTGCCTCAACATGTAGTGCGGTATCGTGTTCCTGAACTCATCAACGAGCGCTGGCTGCTCGGGTCTTGGCCCCACGATGCTCATATCCCCCTTAAACACGTTGTAGAATTGAGGTATCTCATCGATGCTGAACCGCCGCAGCACCGCCCCGAACCTCGTTACCCTGGGGTCGTTCTTGGTCGTCCATTCTCGTCCGCTCTGGTCCGCTCCATCAACCATTGTTCTAAACTTGAACATCGTGAACGACTTGCCATCGAGGCCCATCCGCTCCTGTTTGTAAAAAACGGGGCCCTTCGAGGTGCATTTGATAACTACCGAGACCACAAGTAAAGCCGGCGAAAGCACCACAAGCGCCACGGCCGATAACGCCAGGTCCTCCACTCGTTTCAGCCTGTACCTCCAGCCTGATAGCGGAGTATAGGTCAGGTTAACGATAGGAATGCCGTCGAGTTCCTCCACATAGGAGCGGAGCATGATGTGCTGCAAGATATCCGGGGCGATCTTGATGTCTATCAACGTGTCCTTAAGGTCATGCAAGAGCTTGCCCAACGTCTTGTGCTGAGAAAACGGAAGTGTGATCAGAACCTGATCCGCGCCCAACTCACTGGCGAGGCGCCTCGTCTCCTGGATGCGGCCAACTATCTTCACATCGTCCCCCAGTCTCTCCCCAATTCTTTTGGAATTGTCAACAGCACCGACTATCTTAAGGCCGACATAGGGGTTCTCCTCTATCTTGCGAATTACGTTCTTCGCAAGCTCTCCGCCGCCAACTATCAGCAAGCGCCTCAAGTTGTAACCCGCCTTTCTCAGGTGAGCAAGAACGCTCCGCAGAACCATCCTGAACGAAACAACGGCCGCGATGTCAAGAAGCAGGAAGACCAGCAAAACACCTCTTGAAAAGAGGTAGTCTCGATACATGTAGCCCAGGCCCATCAATATGAACACTGACAGAATAACCACATAGATTATCTTGAAGAACTCATCGACCCTGGGCTTGAGCCTTCTCGGCCTATACAGCCCCGCTATGCCGAACGCACCCATCCATAGGACAGCTATCGTGCCCAGCACAAGAGGGTCAATGTAAAGCCCGATGTCCGGTATCCCCGCTGGCGCTTCAAATATCGTATAGAAACGAATATAGTACGCCGCGATAAATGCGCCTATGGTCGCCGCAACGTCGCAAATAGCGAAGAGAAAAAGGACTGCTCGGTGATGTTCCTTCAACATAAGAATTGCTCACTCCGTCCACACGCAAATCGGCACGCAAGTTTCGTTTTGCCCAAATATGCTAAGGGCTGCCCAATGGTATGTCAAACGATCAGTCGAAACTATAGGCTCGAAGCCGCAAACTCACTGGCTTGCGGTCGAGGGCAATCTTACGAAACCGCGCATGACGCACAGGTTCCCAGCACGGGGCCCCCGGAAGCGTGGACAGGCACTAGCCGCCCGCGCATTTCCGTCATAATCCCCACCTTCAACCGTCTGGCCAAGCTCAAGAACGCATTGGCATCTCTGAAACGTCAGACGTGCCCGCCCGAATCGTTCGACATAATAGTAGTTGACGATGGTTCAACAGATGAAACGCTAAAATGGCTGAAAAGAACGGCCGGGGAGCTTGGCAACCTGCGTGTTCTCAGCCAAGTGCACGCCGGCCCTGCCGCCGCCCGGAACCTCGCGGCCTGCGAGGCTTGTGGAGAGATACTCCTGTTCATGGGCGACGACGTAATCGTGTCAGAACGCCTCTTGGAGTCGCACCTAAAAACATACGAGAGAATGGGGGCCAACATCGCAGTCCAGGGCGGTGTTCGCCTCGCACCGTCCGTTCCAATAACGCGCTTTGTTCGCTACTTGGACAAAAGGAGCGCAGCGCAGTTCCAACTGAGCAACGCCAAGCCCGGCGACGCTCTCCCGTTCTTTGGCCTTTACACATGCAACTGTTCCATTCCAAAGAAGCTGGTCGAGGAGTGCGGCGGATTCCCTCAAGACGTGGTCTATTATGATGACACATTTCTGGGCTGGATGCTGAACAGAAAGGGGATTCCTGTCATATATGAGCCACTGGCCGAGGCGCTCCACGATCACGCTCAGACGCTCGAGGAGTTTCTTCAGCGACAACGGCAGGCCGGTAAAGACGCCGCCATTCTCGCAGCACGGCACCGCGAGCTCCGCAGGCCGCTTCGGGTTGATCAAGCGGTCTTGTTTGAGGGCGACGTTTGGGAAATAAGCAAGAAGCTTGTGAAGATGCTTCTCTTCAACCGTTGGACAGTCCGCATACTCATAAAGATGTCAGAATCCCGTATCCTGCCATTCGCAATTTCCTGCATCATATTCTCCGGGCTGATCGGCTATGAGCACAGGATGGCGGCCCGGGGCCAGAAGTCGCGAGCGTGAGTTCCACTTCGGGCCTAGTCAACACGAGACGTTTCGCCTTGCTCGGCCGCCTCTTAGGCGGCATCAGTCGCGAGGCCGTTATGGTCAATAGAAATGAAAGCAAGAACATCACTAGCACAAGAAATAAGACAACCCAAAATGCTCTCCAACTTCTCATTGGCCTCCCCCAAATTCGCTTTTTAGATAGTGTGGTATTTGGAGGCAAATCTGCATCAGCTGGCTCCCAAGACCATTTTCTCGCCTATATCTACGAGAAAGTAAGCGTCAGCTTCTGCCCTTTCTTCAGGCCGAGCATCTCACTTGCGCTCTTTCGCTTGACGGAGAGCTCAAGCTGGGAGGTGCTGCCGAACAGAAGCGCGGGCTTGTCCGATTCGCATTC
>CAZKNE010000231.1:0-4268 GCA_964554005.1 uncultured bacterium
TTCGAGAGAGTTTTGGGGAGGAGGTTGCAAAGGAGTATTCACGGCTGCGAGGCGGTTCTCGTCAGCTAGTTGTGGAGGGCACTGGGACGTCGATGCCGTTTTCCAAGGGTCTGCTAACATTCTCGATACAGGCATCTGGTGTAGCGGCTGAGACGGCTTTTGAGATAGCGAGGCTCGTGGAGTCGGGCCTGAAAGCAGAGAGAAAAAGGCTCGTAACCAGAGATGAGATCAGGGAGAGAACAGCACACTTCCTCTCGACTAATTCGGGCGAGAAGTTTGCGCGCTACTACTTGATGTGGCGCCACCTCAAGGACGAGGCGACGCCGGTCATCGTGCTTATCGGCGGCGGGACTGGGACAGGCAAATCGACAATGGCTGGGGAGCTGGGTCGGTTCCTGGGGTTCAGGCGGTCGAGCTCGACGGACTCGATACGGCACATAATGGGGACGCTTTTCTCCGACCAGTTCGTGCCCTCGATACATGAGTCATCCTATACGGCCTACAAGTCGCTCTCTACGCCGCTTCCTGCGTCAGTTGATCCGGTAGTATTTGCCTTTCAGGAGCAAGCTGTTAAGATATGTGTCGGTGTGCGTGCCATGATCGAGCGGGCGGTCCGGGAGGGCGTGAGCATGGTCATCGACGGCGTTCACCTCGTTCCGGGCTGCCTGAAGATCGGTCAATTAGGTCGCTCAGCTATCGTGAGTTGGATGATGTGCAAGGTCTCGGACGAGACCTCTCACAGGGCTAGGTTCTCCTCGCGGGAGGCCGGGGCCAAGAACAGGCTTGCGCGGCGTTATCTGGAGAACTTTGATGCAATTCGCAAAATACAGGATTATGTCCTCTCGCTGGCGGAGAAAAACGGGATAAAGACAGTGGAAAACGATGACTTCGACAAGGCAGTAGTAGAGGCAATGGCGGTTGTTAGCGATAACGTCATGAGGCAATGTGGTTTTGAGGCCAAGAGGTAGTAGCTGGTGCGGATAGCGTTTCTTGTTCAGCGGGTTGGTTTGGAAGTAAACGGGGGAGCGGAGCTCCATTGCAGGCTCGTCGCCGAGCACCTCGCATCGGACTTTGAGGTGGAGGTCCTATCTTCCTGCGCGCTCGATTACGTCTCATGGCGGGACCATTACACTCCGGGCGAGGAGAGGATAAACGGCGTTTTGGTCCGGCGCTTCAGGACCAAGCAACTTCGCGACGAGCGGAGGTTCGGGCTGATCTCGCAGGAGGTTTTCAGTGGCCCGACCTCGATGGAGAAGCAAGAGCTTTGGCTGCGCGAGCAGGGTCCATTCACTCCAGACCTAATCGACTTTCTAAGAAAGAACATTGACAGCTATGACATCTTAATCCCCTTTAGTTTCCGTTACTACCACTCCTTTGAATGTGTGAGGCTCTTCGGCGAGAAGTCGATCCTTGTCCCCACAGCAGAGCCTGACCCGGCGGTCGAGCTGCCCATCTTCCACAGCACGTTCCAACAACCCAGTGTGATACTCTACAACTCGCCCGAGAGCAAAGCCCTTATCCAAAACGCTCATCACAACTACTCCGTGCCCAATATCATAACGGGCGTCGGCATAGAGGAGAAAAAAGCCGGCGACATCAACGAGACGCTCGCCAGGTATTCGCTTGCCTCCCAGCCATATATCATCTACATCGGGCGAATCGACAAGAACAAGGGGTGCGAGCAGCTGTTTGACTACTTCATCGATTACATAGCGGCGGACAACGCGCCAAAGCCGAACCTTGTGTTGTTGGGTAACAACGTTATCGACGTGCCGGACCACCCGATGATCAGACATCTGGGCTTCGTCTCTCTCGAGGACAAGCTTGCCCTCCTGAAAGGCGCAAAGCTGCTTGTTATGCCGTCCTCTCTGGAAAGTCTCTCGATGGTCCTGCTCGAGGCGTGGGCCAACAGGAGAGCTGTACTGATCAACGGCCAATCGGACGTTCTGAGGGGACAATGCATCCGCAGCAACGGGGGTCTTTACTACCGCTCGAAGGGCGAGTTCGTCGTTGCCTTAAAGGAGCTTCTGACGAACGACTTCCTTCGCTCACGCCTCGGCAGCCTCGGCAGCAGATACTTCCGTATCAACTACAACTGGGGCATCATAAAACGGAAGTACGAGCAGGCCTTCGAGATCGCCCTTCGCGGCCGGAATAACGGGACGGCCAGTTCGGCCTAAGAAGATGCAGCAATGGCTCTAACCAAAAGCCTATCAGTCCCCAGAGGTCGCGACACTGGCGCCTCGGAGCTTCACATGAGGGACAGGCTGCTCGACGACCTGTTTGTCCTCCTTGCAGAGGTTGATTCGGCAGACTTGCAGGTTCTGAAACGAGGCGGCATCGCCAAGTCCGGCATAAATCGCCTCCGTGCCGTCATCAACGCCTCACCTGTCGCCCCCGCATCTTTCCCGCGGCTCAAGCAAGACCGGTTGGTCAGGTTTGTGCTGCACCTGCTCTTCGAGCTGAATCTGCTCGTCGTTCGGCCCCACGAGACCGTCGCTGGCCTTTCGGATGATTGTGATAATTGGCTGTCGGCTCCGCTTGAGGCACAACAGCAGAGACTTTTCAGCGCGTATCTTGGCTCGTCGTGGGACGAGCTATACCAGATTCCGAGCCTCCGCATCGATGTCTCTGGCCGCCGAAATCCGCCGAAGGAGTGCAGACGGGCTGTGCTTTCTGAACTGGCGAGGCTGCCCGAGGGCGAGTGGCAGGAGTTTGGTGCGTTTTCCATGCAGATGTCCGAAACACTGCCCGACTTCCTTCGTCCCCAATCCGACCCCTATAACTGGAGGATAACTATACTCGATGCCGGTAAGGGGCATCGTTTTCACAGCGAGGATGGCGAAAGGAGCTTCTGGTTCAATCTCGAGGGCCATCTCCTCGCCAACTACATTTATGACCCGCTGTATTGGCTCGGGGCTGTCAAGTTAAGGCTCTCAAAAAAGCAGCAGCTCACGCACTTCGCCATTTCTGAAATTGGCAAAAGACTGCTTAACGGAGACCTTGGGAGCAAGCCCGACAAGCCACAGAAGCATTTCGTCCTGCAACCGGACTTCGAGATAACGGCGAACAGGGAGTTTGACCGCTCTGCCCTGCTCTTCCTTAACCAGTTCTCCAATCGCGGCGAGACCGACGCTGTCTTCAGGTTCCAGCTCACCAAACACTCCATTGCGAGAGCCCTTCAGCGTGGGATTAACAGCAAGTCAATTATCTCGTTTCTCAAACGCCATTCGCTCGGTGGGGTTCCCCAGAACGTTGAGTTTTCGATAAGGGAGTGGGCGGCAAAGTTTGGCAATATCAGGATAAGAGACGCTGTTTTGCTCGAGACGGCTGATGAGTTTCTGATGACCGAGATTCTTAATCTGCACAAGATAGCGACTTACATACAGGAGCAGATCGGGGAGAGGACCGCACTCATTGATGGCACGCAGGCAAATGCTCTTTACAAGCTGCTTAAGCGCGAGGGCTACTTGCCCGAGATCGACGAAGAGCTTGTAGAATCGAGTCCTGAGCTTCAGACATACTCGCTCTCTCAACAGCAGAGCACGGCCGTTTTCGCGAGCGCGCTTGCGCTGTCCCGGATTCTGAGGTCGGTCGAGCATGAGCTGCCGGCGCTCAAGAGGCTCTGTATTGACGAGGAGCTCCTGTCGGCGAAGCTTCCGTTTCTAATGGAGCTTCAGGTCAGATTTCTTGCTGGCGAGCTTTCAGACCTTGTCATTCAACGAGAGTCAATATCTAGGAGACTTAGCGATGGCAAGAAAGCCAGGCTCCCGAACAGACCTCGGAAGGGGATCATCGACAGCCTGAGCACGGCCATGACGCTCGCCAAGCCAGTTGTAGTAGAATATATCTCGCCGATCACACAGGCCGTTCAGTACAAAAAAGTCACGGTCTCCGAGGTAATCCAGACGCAGAACGGGGGCTACATCAGGGCAATAGACCAAACAACAGGCGACGAGACAGTCATCTCTCTCCTTGCGATCAGGAGCGCCTCATCCCCTCAATAGCAGCCGTTACGCGATTTAGAGCTGCATAAGGCTTGCCCGTAAGCAGTGCGTTTCACAACATGTCCTCGTGGATTTATTATTCATAGGATCCACGAAGAAACACGAAGATACTTTCTCTCTTAGTGTGTCTTAGTGCCCTTAGTGGACCCTCACATCTAATCAATCCCCTCCAAACTAAAGATTCATCCACGAAGGACACGAAGGAGCACGAAGATACTTTCTCTCTTAGTGTGTCTTAGTGCCCTTAGTGGACCCTCACAT